>DASUOZ010000635.1:0-3215 GCA_036276375.1 Pyrinomonadaceae bacterium
GAACGCGGCGAAATGCTCGCCGAGGTCCTGCAACACATAGACCAAAGACGCTGCAAATTACGCGTTGACTCTTTTAGTGGACTGCTCGTGGAATATGCCGTCGCCCAACAGGCCGACGTGATCGTGCGCGGCATACGTGCAGTCTCAGATTACGAATACGAACTCCAGATGGCGCTGATGAATCGCCGTCTCGAGCCGGGCATTGAGACCGTGTTCATGATGCCGGCCGAGAGTTATTCTTACGTCAGCTCGCGCCTCGTCAAAGAAGTGTTTCAGTTGGGCGGTACGGTCCAAGGCATCGTGCCGCCGCTGGTCGAACAACGGATGAAGGAAAAGATAGCCCAACGATGAAAACGTTTCCCGCCATGTCGTCATTTCCTGTTTCCAAAAATGTCAGCCGCATGCAGTCGTCAGCCACGATGGCGGCGATGCAGGCCGCCGAGGCTTTGCGTGCGGCGGGCGTAAACGTCTGCGACTTCGGCGCGGGCGAGCCGGATTTTGACACGCCGGAAAACATCAAGCAGGCCGCAGACGCGGCGATGACGGCGGGACGCACGAAGTACACGCCGGCCGGCGGCATCCGCGAGCTTCAAAAAAGCATTATCGAGTTCTACAGCCGAACGTTTGCTACCGACTATCAACCGGCGGAAGTGATGGCGACCGCGGGCGGCAAGCAGGCGATCTTCAACGCGGTGGTAACGTTGATTAATCCGGGCGACGAAGTATTGATTCCGAAACCCTATTGGGTAACGTTTCCCGAAGTCGTCGTTTTCGCCGGCGGGACACCCGTATTTATCGAAACGGAAGAAACTGATTTCGTGCTCACCGTCGAACAGGTCGAGCGCGCGATCACGCCGCGCACGAAATTGATCATTCTCAACTCGCCTTCGAATCCTTCCGGACGCGTGCTGCCGCCGCACGAGTTCCGCCGTATTTTGGAATTGACAACCGAGCGCGGCATCTACGTTGTTTCCGACGAATGTTATTTGCGGTTCGTTTATCCACCGGCGGAAGTGTTCAGTGCGGCTAGCTTGCCCACGGAGCTGCGCTCGCGCTTGTGCATCGCGGGATCGTTTTCGAAAACGTATGCGATGACGGGCTGGCGCGTCGGTTACGCGCTCGCGCCGGTTGAGTGGACCAAAGCGATGCTGAAAGTGCAGGGCCACTCGACGTCAAACACGAATTCGATCGCGCAGTGGGCGGCCGTTGAAGCGCTTACCGGATCACAGGAGTCGGTCGGCATCATGCTCGCCGAATACACGCGCCGCCGCGAGTGGCTGTTACCAGCGTTGTGCGCGATTCCCGGAATCTCGTGCGCCCAACCGGAAGGAGCGTTTTATGCCTTCGCCGACGTGCATGGCTGTTTGCAGAACGGATTGAAAACTTCCGGCGAGTTTGCGCAGCGGCTGCTTGAAGAGGAGCACACCGTTGTCACGGATGGCGCGGGCTTTGGCGCGGAAGGCTACGTGCGTATCTCGTACGCGACGTCCATGGAGCAAATAAAAGAAGGCGTCGGACGAATCCGACGCCTTGCTGAGAAGATCCTCAACGTTTGATTAGTACAGGTTGAAGTTGTATTCCAACTGCATCCACATCGAGACTGGATGCCCATCCTTCGTTGCCGGCACGAACTTGATCTGACGCGCTGCGGCAATCGCCCTTTCAGTCAATCCATAAGGCAGACCTGAAACGGTGCGGATGTTCGTCACGGATCCGTTGGAGGCAAAGACGACCTTCAACACGACGGTACCGACAATCTGGTTCTTGCGTGCATCTTCGGTGTACTGCGGCTCGGGCTTGGCAAGCAGACGCGCTTTCGACGTCACTTCCCTGCCGGAAAAGATTCGATCGTAGCCGCCACCGCCGCCACCTGGCCCACCGCCACCGTCGTTACGGTCGCCGCCGCCGATGTTACCACCGCGGCCGGGACCAACACCGCCACCTTCCCCAGGACCAACACCGGTGCCGGTGCCGCTGCCGATACCGTTACCGCTGCCTGGACCGGACGAAGGATCAGTGCTCTTCGACTTGTAATCGCCGTACGGCAGCACGCGCGCATCAGGTGGAACCAACATCGGGTCGGCAACCACGGAGGCAGCCACTGGCAACGACGGGTTCTTGATTTGTGGTGGCTTCGGATCCGGCGGCAATATCTGCGGGACATCTAACGATGCCTGCGGAAGTTTACCGAACGACGCGGGCTTCGCTTCTTCACGACCACCGCCGCCGCCACCGCCGGCTTTTTCCGGTTTCGGCTTGCTGCCGCCACCGCTGCCCTTGTTGAATCCGGCAGTTCCCGGATCGGGCGTCGGCTGTTCGTCAGGAATATCAAAAATCTGATCGGCCAGTTCGACCTCTTCGCCCTGGTTCTGGGCGATCAACCCTCCATCCCGGCGATCCAGGGCGACGATGGTGCCGAGAATCGCAAACAGGAAAACAAACGATGTGACCATCGCGGCTACAACGGTGCGCGAGTCGGAAGGCTCCGCGCCCATCACGGCGGCGCCACGCTCGCGGCCCAGCCACGTGGAAAACAGCGCGATAAGCAAACCGCCCGCGATCACGGCGAAAACCACCAGGCCTGCGCGAGAAGACGTTGACGAAGACGAGCGGTCCATCAGCATCACCGCTCCCACGAGCGCGAGCATGCCAAGGAAAGCGGCGCCCATTGCGAGCAGCACGTTCGGCTTGCGCAAAAACTTCACGAACATGTTGCCGTAGCCGACGAATGTGCGCTTGGTGAAACCGAAAGGATCGCGTTTGAACTCCGGCCAGGTTAGCTGGTATTCGTGAGCGACGTCGCTGAGCTCATGGCTGAGACGCGAGACGAGGCCTGCATCGTTCATGATGGTGAGGTGGTATTCCTCACGCTGAATCATTGCGCCGGCGCCGGCAGCGGCGTAGACCGGTTCGTTAACCGGCTCATTGGTCCAACCGTCCGGTGTGGCTCCCTGTGGCCCCTGATCTCCCTGCGCCCTTGTCACTGATGGATCGTTGTCGTGGCTGACCGTAAGGCTTGGGTCCTCGACCTGCGCCGCCGCGGGCACCCTGGCTGAAACGGGTGTCAGTGGCGTCCCGTCGACAGGACAGAAGCTGAACTTGTCAGCAAACTCTTCTTCACATCTGGAACAGAACTTCATCGATACTACCTCTTCTCGCCTATGGGGGAGCAGCACCGACTGAGACAGCCCGTCTGCACCTGAAAATTCTCTTGC
>DASUOZ010000636.1:0-3955 GCA_036276375.1 Pyrinomonadaceae bacterium
ATCGTGAGATCCGTGTTGAAAAAGATCCTGATCGCGGTGGTTGCGGTTTTCCTGCTGGTCCAAATTCCCTTCGCCTACCGTCGTTACAAACTCCGCAAACTGAACGCTGCGATTCAACAGATCAACGCCGACATCGCCCGTCTCCCAAAACCTGAGTATCGGTACGAGTACAAAGGTGTGGTCCACGTCCACTCGTTTCTCGGCGGGCACAGCTCCGGTTCGTTTTCCGACATCATCGACGCCGCGAAAGCGAATCAACTCGACTTCGTGATCATGACCGAGCACACGGAGCGAGACTTCGACACCGCGGCTATGACGTTGAAAGGTAATTACAGCGACGTGCTCTTCGTAAACGGCAACGAGACCTCAGCCGAGAACGGCGATCGCCTGCTGAAGTTGCCCGAGAACGTTTCGCTGGTTGCTTATCCGGAAGAATTCAAGAATTGGGAGACACCGGGGCTAAACGGCGTGGAGGTTTACAACGTCTATACCAACACACGGCGCGCCAGTCCGTTCGTCGCGTTCTTCGACGTGCTCTGGTCTCACCGTGCGTATCCCGATCTTCTTTTCGGGCTCTACTTCGAGCGGCCCGGCGAGAGCCTGAAGCTTTGGGATCAGGCGTTGGCACGTAGGCGATTGACTGCGGTCGGCGGCAACGACTCGCACGCAAACATCGGTTTGAGTCTGCGCGACAGTTCGGGCAAGACAGTCGCGGGAATCCAATTGGATCCTTACGAGACGAGTTTCCGGCTGGTCCGTCTGCACGTCATGACTAACGACGCCCAGCCTTTAACCCAGGAACACCTGCTCAACGCGGTCAAGTCCGGCCACTGCTTCATCGGCTTCGACCTTTTCGGCGACACATCCGGTTTCAGATTCGAAGCACAAACCCCGACAACGACCATAATCCAGGGCGACGAAATCCCCTTGCAAAACGACACTCGCCTGGTGGTTCGTACGCCTATTGCGAGCCGTATCGTGTTGTACAAAGACGGTTCTGTGATTCTGAATGAAAGCGGCGTAACGACGAAAGAAATATCTGTCACTGAACGCGGGGTATATCGGGTGGAAGTTTATTTAACGGAGATCGAACGAATTATAGGGGAGAAGCCGTGGATCATCTCCAACCCGATTTACGTACGGTAAAAGGTGATAATTCGATTTAAAAACGGCTGCGCCCCACCGGGTGCCCTGCTAGCGGCCCTGTGGGGCGTCAAACCATCGCCGGAAAGCTCCGGCTATTTCTCGGAAGCGGTGCGTACGTTCACCGGATTACTGTTGGGGACCTAGTGTTTGGTCCCGACACTCCCTCAGTCCCGAGTATAGTGGGGTTCGGGAGAACAGCCTTCCACACACTGGTTTTTTCAAGTCCGTCCAGTCTAGGCTCGGTACGCTAGCGTGTCAAGATTCAGCTTGACCGAATGTGAACAATACAAGTTATGGAAATTACAATTCCGACACCAAGAGATTTCAATTTCAAAAGAACCATTATCAGCCATGGGTGGTACGGCTTGTTGCCGTTTGTCCTCAACTCAGAAAAATGGGAGTTAACGCGCGCTATCGACGTTGGTCCTAAACCACCCGTAACCGTCGTGATGAGCGGGCGTAAAGGGCACGTTCGGGTCATGACTTCGCGGCCCGTCAACAAAGGTGAAGCCGCCAAAATCACGCGCGACGCCCGCCACATCCTCCGGCTCGACGATGACCTGCAACCGTTTTACACCGCTACCGGCGCCGATCCGGAGTTTGCCTGGATCGGTGTCCAGGGCGCCGGACGCATGCTCCGCTCGCCCACAGTCTTCGAAGACCTCGTCAAGATGCTTTGCACCACCAACTGTTCCTGGGCCCTGACTCAAAAGATGGTGACGGGACTTGTCCAGAACCTCGGACGCGAAGGTGACGACGGCCGGCGTTCGTTTCCCACAGCCCAGGCGATGGCTGAAATGCCGCTAAAGTTTTTTGTGGAGGAAGTTCGCGCCGGCTATCGCGCGTCGTATTTGAAAGAGCTCGCCGGGCGTGTCGCATCCGGCGAATTGAACGTCGAGGAATGGCTAACGAGCGCGGTCACGACTGCGGAACTGATCAAACAGATCAAAGGCGTGAAAGGCGTCGGAGACTACGCCGCGGAAAATCTGACGAAGCTGCTGGGACGTTACGACGGGCTCGCGCTCGACTCATGGACGCGGGCAAAGTTTTTTCAGGTCAGAAACAACGGCCGCAAAGCTAACGACAAAAAGATTGCTCGTTACTATTCGCGGTTCAACGAATGGCGTGGGCTCGCGCTGTGGTGCGACATGACGCGCGACTGGCTGGAGTAATCCACAGATTACGCAGAAACAGTTCTGCGTAATCTGTGGATGGTTCTAGTTCTACTTGTTGAAAACCAGGGTGGAGTCCTGCGCGCCGCGCGGGCTTTCACTATGACGATTCACGGTCAGCACCTTACCGTCGTCTGACAATTGCATCTTGTCATTCGAGTTTAAGGTGACCTCGCCATTCGGTCCCTGGAAAGTGGACTTCGAGGACAGTTCGATCGTCTTGCCATCTGCTGAGACAGTGGCCTTCCTGACAGTCTTGCCACGTTCGTTCTCGGACGAAGTTTCACTACCGTCGAGATTGAAGGTTCTCGGACCACCGCCCATGCCACGGCCACCACCGCCGCCGCCTCCCGGAGGACCACCACTTGGCGGATTACCACCCGTGATCTTCTCTTCGATGGTGATCTCTTTTTCGGTTTGCGTGATCACCCAGGAAACGCTTTCGGCGTTTTGCTGACGCGGATTGAGACCCTGGCTTTTGCTCTTATCAAGCGCCCAGGTGCCTGCGAAATTAGCGGGCGCGGCAGCATGCACGGCCAGAGTGATTACGAGCGCGCTCATCAAGGTAAGAGCACAAAGCAACTTTCTCATTCAAAATCTCCTCACAGAGTCTGTTAATGAATATCCGGCGAATGCGTTTAATGAATGATTCGGCGAATGCGCGGAGTCTAGCAGAACGGCCGACGAAATTCTGTAACGGAATGTAAAGTTTTGTATAGGGAAGGTAAAGAATTCGTACGGCGGAACCTTTCCTCTCGGCGCTACGTACGAGGCGGGGTGTTCGGTGATCTTAACGAGATCATTTTCTTGTCATAAGTAAACTGCGAGTGGTGTTTAGTCGCAGAGGAGCTCGGTGAGAGCGTGAGCTAACTAACATAAGGAGAGCTGTAATGAAGTCAATCATGAGTAGAATGCTGGTCGTTTTGATGGTTGGTGCGCTGACAAGTGTCGCCGCGCTCGCCAAAGTGCATAAGCACAAGGTCACCTTCGAGGAAGACATCAAGGTGAATGGCACGGTCGTGAAAAAGGGAACCTACGAGGTCAAGTTCGACGACGAGACGAATCAACTCTCGATCGTGAAGAACGGTAAAGTCGTCGCCCAGGCGATGGCCCGCCTCGAGTCGCGCCAGAAGAAGGCCAATGATTTCCAACTGCGTTCCACCAACAAAGATAACGAGCAGCAACTGACCGGCGTTACCTTCGGCGGTTCAGACAAGGACATCGTCATCACTGAAGGTGCTGCGTCGTCCACGGGCAGCAACTAAGAAAAGTTTTTCCCCCTGATCGAACCTACGCCTCTGAGCTTTCGCTTGGAGGCGTAGTTGTTTTTGCCGCGACTGATCTCTAGTATGAAGCACATGAGATACAGACGTTTTGGTCGCACCGGATGGGACGTCGGTGAGATGGGCTATGGCATGTGGGGCATGGCCAGTTGGTCCAACTCCAGCGACGAAGAATCGCTTCGTTCACTCCAGGCAGCGGTCGATCTGGGCGTCAACTTCTTCGATACCGCATACGGTTACGGCAACGGCCATAGCGAGAGCTTGTTGGGCCAGACCGTCCGCGCCAACCCGGCGAAGAAACTCTACACTGCAAGCAAGATTCCGCCGAAGTCATTGCAATGGCCCGCGCCTGCT
>DASUOZ010000637.1:0-3185 GCA_036276375.1 Pyrinomonadaceae bacterium
TCGCTACTTCATGCGCGAGATCATGCCGGTGATTAAGCACAAGGTGCCTGACGCCACGCTGACCGTGGTTGGCCGAAATCCGCCGGCGGCATTGGTCGATCTGAGCAGGGAAGATTCGTCCCTCGTTATTACGGGACGTGTTGACGACGTGCGGCCCTACATCGAGAGCGCGGCTGCTTACATCGTTCCGCTGCGTATCGGCGGTGGCACGCGGCTCAAGATTTTTGAAGCGATGGCGATGGAGAAAGCGGTTGTTTCCACGACGGTCGGCGCTGAAGGTCTACCGCTGACTCACGGCGTGGAGTTGCTGTTGGCTGACGAGCCGCGCGCCTTTGCCGACGCGGTGGTGAAAGTGCTGAGTGATAGTGAATACGCGGCTGAGTTGGGCCAAACCGCCGCTTCCGTCGTCAGGGAGAATCACGGCTGGCGGCAGGTCACAGAGAGTTTCATTTCTATTTGCAGGCAGGCAAACCATCCACAGATTACGCAGAAGTCTGTGCAATCTGTGGTTACTGATTTGAGTCCCGAGGTCAAAAACGTTCGATGAAGATAAGTATATTTGGCATTGGTTACGTCGGCTGTGTTTCGGCGGCGTGTTTCGCGCGCGCCGGACATGAGGTGATCGGCGTCGACGTCAACCCTACCAAAGTGGAGATCATTAACAGCGGCGCGAGCCCGATCGTCGAGCCGGGCATCGGCGACGTGATTCGCGACGTAGTAAAAGAAGGAAAACTGAGTGCTACGACAGACACGGCGCAGGCTGTTAAGTCGACTGACATTTCGCTCGTTTGTGTCGGCACGCCGAGCAAACCAAACGGCAGTCTCGATCTGGGCCATGTGCGACGCGTGTGCGAGCAGATCGGCGCCGCACTGGCGGATAAAAGCGAACGTCACACAGTCGTGATTCGCAGCACGATGCTGCCGGGTAGCGTCGAGAGTGTGGCCCAGCCGGCGCTTGAATCCGCTTCCGGAAAGAAGGCAGGAAAAGATTTTGGTCTTAGTGTCAATCCGGAGTTTTTGCGCGAAGGCACGTCGTTGAAAGACTTTTACGCGCCTCCGTTTACGTTGATTGGCGCCGGCGACGAACAGACCGCGGCGATCGTCAGCAGTCTTTACCACGGGATCGACGCCCCCGTCTTTACCACTTCCATGAAAACAGCGGAGATGGTGAAGTACGTCTGCAACTGTTTTCACGCGCTGAAAGTGAGCTTTGCCAACGAGATCGGAAACATCTGCAAGGCGCTGGAGCTCGATAGCCACGAAGTGATGAACGTCTTCTGCGCCGACACCAAGCTCAATCTGTCGTCTTACTACTTGAAACCGGCGTTTGCTTTCGGCGGTTCGTGTTTGCCGAAAGACCTGCGCGCCGTGACTTACAAAGCGAAGGAGCTCGACGTTGAAGTGCCGCTGCTGACGGCGATCAGCATCACGAACCGGTTGCAAATCGAGCGCGCGCTCGACATGGTGTTGCGCACCGGAAAGAAGCGGATCGGGATCCTGGGATTCAGTTTCAAAGCCGGAACCGACGACCTGCGCGAATCGCCGATGGTGACGTTGATCGAAACCCTGATCGGCAAGGGGCTGGAATTGGTCATCTACGACCGCGACGTTTCGCTCGCGCGTCTCTTCGGTTCGAATCGCGAATATATCGAACACGAGATCCCGCACATCGCGAAGTTGATGCGCGGCTCGATCGATGAAGTACTGAACGCGTCCGACACGATCGTGATCGGAAACAAGTCTCAAGAGTTTCGCCAGATCGAGTCACGCCTGCGCCCGGACCACACAGTGATCGATCTGGTGCGCCTGTTTGACCGCCCGTCGGACAATGGCTACCAGGGAATTTGCTGGTGAACCGGCGTCGCCGCACCGCCGTCAAGATACTGCTCGTTTGCCTCTTGATTTGGCCGTTTGCGGCGTGGGTTGCGGCGAGACTTTTGATAACTGAAGCGCCGCTCGTGAAAGCGGACGCGATCGTCGTGCTCGGTGGTTCGGCGAACTACCGCGAACGCGCGCGTGAGGCCGCGCGGCTCCTGCGTGAAGGGCGCTCAAAGCTGATCCTGCTCACGAACGACAACCAACGTGGTCCATGGTCGAGCGTTGAGCAGCGGAACTTGTATTTTTACGAGCGTTCGCTTGAGGAGCTCCACAACTCGGGTGTGCCGGACCAGAGTGTTGACGTGTTAATGAACGAGGTCAGCGGCACGCACGAAGAGGCGGAACTGGTTAAGCGATATGCGATCGATCAGGGTTTTCGTTCCGTTCTGATCGTCACTTCCGCTTATCACTCGCGCCGTGCGTTGTGGACGTTTTCCCGCGTGTTTCGCGATACGGGAATCGAAGTCGGTTTGATGCCTGCTAGTCCCGGAACCGACTCGCCGCGACCGGCAACGTGGTGGCTGACCGCACGCGGCTGGAGATTGGTGCCGACTGAGTATGTGAAGATGATCTACTACGTGGTTAAATACAGATGAAGCCCTCAACGACGGAGCCCTTAACGATGGATTTGAACGCCGCAGAGATAGCCCGGGGAGAGCGATTCCAGTTTGGCCAGAACTGGTCGCAGTTTCTGCCGGCCATTGACGAGGAGCGCATTCAGCAAGCGGAGAAGTCGCTCCGGGAGATGCTGGAGGTCGAATCGCTCAGCGGGAAGACGTTTCTCGACGTCGGCTCCGGCAGCGGATTGTTCAGCCTGGCGGCGCGCCGGCTTGGAGCTCGCGTGCACTCGTTTGATTTCGATCCTAAATCCGTTTTTTGCACCACGGAGTTGAAGAAGAATTACTTTCGCGACGACCAATCCTGGCAGGTCCAGGAAGCTTCGGTGCTCAACGGCGAGTTTATGAAGTCGCTCGGGCAATACGACGTCGTTTACTCGTGGGGCGTGCTGCATCACACGGGCGATCTTTGGATCGCGATGGAAAATGCCCAACAGCGCGTCGCGCCGGGAGGAAAACTCTTTATCGCCCTTTACAACGACACGGGCAGCCAAAGCACGCGCTGGTACTGGATCAAGAAAACCTACAACGGTCTGCCGGGAATCCTGAAAGCGCCTTTTGCGGCGCTGGTTTGGCTTCCGAACGAGGTAAAGCTGCTGGCGAAGTCGGTGTTGACGCTTAATCCGAAGCTTTACACCGAATCGTGGACCCAGTACCGGCATAACCGCGGGATGACGAAATGGCGCGACA
>DASUOZ010000638.1:0-2046 GCA_036276375.1 Pyrinomonadaceae bacterium
ACCCGCTATCAACCCGCGCGCCGATTCCGCTCCCAGGTTTCTCAACGTGAGAATCACACAAACTACGGCGGCCAATATGCCGCCGACGGCGCCAATCAACATCGACTGCCAAGAAACGTGCAGCACTAATGCGGTCGTACCGACGGCGTCGACCCACCACGTTTTCAAGCCGTACATCAGCAGTTTTGCGTAAGCGATCGCGCCGAGCACACCGAGCAGACTGCCGATAATCGCGAGTAACGCGCCTTCAGCTAGAAACAGTCGCCGGATTCTCGCGGTCGAAAAGCCGAGCGCCTGTAGGGTGCCGATCTCGCGTAGGCGTTGCTCGATGCCGAGCTTGAAGAAGAGCGCGGTTAGTAAGAGTGCCGAGACGACGAGAAAGAAACTGAAGTAAAGGAAGTACTCGCCGAAGTCGGTGGCGCCGCGCGAGGCTTGGAGGCCTTGTTCGCGCACCGGAACGATTTGGAAGCCAAGCTGTGGTGGCGAGAGTCGCTGGCGTAGCTGACCGGAGAGGGAATCTATTTGATCGGGCGTAAGCTGGTCCGTGTTGGGTTGAAAACGGATTGACGTGAGCTTGCCGAAGCGCGTTTGCCAAAGTTCCTGCCCGGTGCCGAGGCGGACGAAGGCTTTCGGTGTTGTTCGATACTGGCGCCAGTAGTCTTCGTCTTGCGGCCGCACGCGTTCGAGATCGATCGGAAAGGGCGGGTCCCAGTCAGACATGTTCTCGGATTCGGTGATGCCGGGATACTCGGGGACCAGATCGCGATCGGCGGCGAGACCCGCGATCGGCGTGATGGCCGCCAGATCGAAGTCCTGTCGCTTTGTCTCGAGCCGCCCGCCCTCGTGCCAAACGTAAAATTCGAGCGAAATCTTGTGGCCGACTTGGGCCTTCAACTCGCGTGCGGTCCACTCGTTGAGAATGATCGCCGGCAGATTGTGCGTCGCGTCCGTGGCCTGGCTGCCTTGTTGGGCCAGCTTCCCAAACGTTTCATCATCAACGGCAGTGACGAGTGAATAAGGAACCGAGCGCTCGTCGATGCTGATGTTGTTTGCGAGATAAGAGAGTAGCGGAGCGGTTTGCAGCGATGACGCTGAAGCAGCTTCTTGAGCTGTGTTGGCAATAGCGTCGTCGATGATGTTGCTGCTGCTCTCGAGCGATAGAACTTTTTGTTCGCCGAGCGTCCGGAGCTTCAGACCGAGATCCTCGAGCGTGGCTTTCTCTTTCAGCAAAGACCCGATCGTGGCCGGCATTTGTTGCTTCGCGTTTTCGTCCGCTGAAGGAAGCGCAGCGATCAGGATGGTGTTGACCTTTCCGTCCTGGTCCAACTCTCTTTGCAAGAACCGCAGCGAAACAAAGAGTGCGCGCACCGGCCCCTGTTGCGGCCGCAGCGCGAACTCACCCAGCGACGCCGCCGGAAGCGCTGATTTCAGATTGAGACGGATCGTGCGGCCGGGATCTTCTTTCCGGCCGTGCAACGATTCGACCGGAATGTCGGAAGGCTTCTCGATGCGCAGCAGGATTGAGTCGCCCGCGGTCGTCCCGAGTTCGTTCGCGAGACTCTCACTCAACATCACCTGACGGTCCGCGAGCGGCTCGACGGCGACACCGTTGAAATTCCAAAACCTCTCGTCAACCGCATAAACGCGAACGTCGCCGGCGCGCCGCCGGCTCGGCTCGTGTGTGACCAAACCGTCGAGCGCGATCAAAGGACAAGTAGCGGCGATACCACTGGTCTTGAAGACGTTCGGTTGAAGAATTTCCCTGGCGAGCTGTTCGCGAAAGAAATTTGTTGACGCCACGAAGTCGTCCGTGCGGCCGAGGCGTTGCGAAACGAGATCGCGCAAACTCCCGCGCACCGACTCGCCAATCAATAGCGCGCCGGTCAACACCGCCACCGCGATCGCCACACCGAGAACGACCACGACGTTCGTTTGCCAGTAGTAAGCGAGACTGCGTTGTATAAGGCGGGCGGTGCGCATTACACGGGTTCGAGATGTTGATTGCGGAGTTCGAAGCGTTGTGGAAAACGAGCAGCGAGATCGGCA
>DASUOZ010000639.1:0-2103 GCA_036276375.1 Pyrinomonadaceae bacterium
GTCAGCAGCGGCATACCCGGGGTCGCCATGTACCCGACATCAGCCTGCTTCGACACAACAATGCCGTCGATCGGAGCTGCAATACGTGAGTAACCGGCGTAGACGCGCGCATTCGCGACATCTGCCTTCGCCTGATCGATTCGCGCCCGCATCTGGTTTTGCCGTGCGGCTGTCGCTTGAAGCAGTCGATCTGCCCGCTCGCTCTCGGCTTTCGCGATTTCATACTTCGCGCGCACTTCGTCAAATTCCTGCGGGCTGACGGATCGACGCTGGAACAATGTCTCGTAGCGGTCGAGCGTGGTTTTTGCGAGTTTCTCGTTAGCCCGGGCCGCCGCGCGCGCGGATTCCGCGGCGCGAATGCTGCGTTCAACTTCTTCGAGTGAGTCCTGAACTTCGCGCATGCCCGCCTGAGTCTTTTGCAACTGAATGCCGGCGTCGCGGTTGTCGATCTCGATCAGAGTTTGACCTGACCGCACCGTATCGCCTTCGCGCACGTGTAGGGCCACAATGTTGCCCATCACCTTCGCGGCAATAACGCTTCTGTTCTTTGCTTGTACTGTGCCCACGGCTTCGTAGTAGTCGTCGACTAACGACGTTTGCAGAATCTCCGTCTTCAATCCGGAGACGAAGGGTGTGGGCTGATCCCGCTCCGCGGTTCGAGAACAGGAGATCGTTATGAGAGTTGCCAGGATCACAAAAATAACGCGTTTCACAAGTAATCTCCTTTCACGTACCGCTCACGAGCCAAACACTCCTACGTCTTTCAATTGCCCGGTCGCTAAAAGAATGTTGGCGTAACTGAGATATTGATCGTAACGAGCAGCAAGCAAATCCGAACGTGCCTGGACCAGCGCCGTTTGCGCGTGCAGCAATTCAGTAATAGTCGTAATACCGGCACGGTATCTGTCCTGCACAATTCGCAATGTTTCGCTAGCCTGAGCCGTAACTTCCGCCACCACCAACAACCGTTCACGCGCCGAAACATACTGCCGGTACGCTCGCACTACCTCGAACTGAATCTGACTGGCGAGTTGTTCTTCTTCCGCAGTGGCGATCGATCGAGTAGCCGTGGCCCTTGCGATTCGCGACTTTCGGCCGGCATCAAAAAGGTTGACGCTGACCGTTGCGCCCGCTGCATAGTCACCACTGCCATTCGTGAAATGTTCACTGCTCCTGCCGGCACTAACGAAAGCGTCCACTCGAGGCAGCCATTCACCGCGAGCACCATGCAACTCCGCGGTCCTCGCCTGTGATGACAAAACGGCGCGTCGATAATCCGGACGGTTCTGTAACGCTTGCGCGGAGAGCACTTCCAGCGCGTCGATCGTAAATCTCCGATCGACGAGCTCGGCCAACGGTTGTTGCGGAGTATCAAGCGGTAACCCAAGCGCCACATTCAGGGCGGCTAGTGTGGTGGCCAACTCTCCGCTCATCTGAATCTGTTGCTGGCGAAACTGTGATAACTGCACGCGCGCCGCAAGCAAATCTGATTGGACCACGACACCCGTTTCAACCAGATCTCGCGCTCGTTTTACATCCGCTTCCGCAGTTCGCACCGCGTCTTCGGCTACCTTAAGTTTTTCCCGCGCCAGTAATAAACCGTAGTAACTTTTGATCACCTCGAACCGGATCTGCTGTTCGACGAGGTTCGTTTGCTGGTCAGCTTGCTGCTGTTGAATGCGGGCGGTTGCGATCCGGGTCTGTGTTTCGCGCTGGTCAAACACGGGAAAGCGCAACGTCAAAGCTGAACGAAAGTTGTTGATGGCGCCCGGATGGTTTAGAGAATCGATGCGAAAGTTATCCGGTCCAAACCTTCCCTGTTCCAACAGACTGCCAAACACGAAGACCGGGTTATTACTTCTGGTGAAGTTTGCAGCCGCTACCAACACGGGCAGCCGGCGAGAATGCGCTTCGGATAACTCCGCATCTGCCAACTGTGTGCCGGCACTCGTCGCTCGCGTTAACGGATTTCGGCGGAGCGCAATCTCCACGGCATCTACCAGCGTGAGGTCTCCACTTGATGTCGAGTTGACTTGGCCCAACACCGACAACGGCGCAACCCATGAACAAAACAGAGCAATGCTCAGCCCTGACGCCACGGCC
>DASUOZ010000640.1:0-11927 GCA_036276375.1 Pyrinomonadaceae bacterium
CGAAACACTGTTCGAGATGAGTTGGTATGGGCTTGTGTTGGGCGCCGCTGCTTCGTGGCAGACGGGGATTGTCGATCAGAATAAGTTTGATGCGGATTTTGATTGGGCGTTTTTCCGTAACGACGGCGATCAATTTGTGAAGGCGATTCGTGCGCTGGGAAGTGTGAATACAACTCTGGGAATCCGCACGAGTAACGAAGTTTTCTGGCGCGATCCGTTTACGAATGCGTTTCAGAACGACGCGCGCGCGAATGCGGAAAAGATTCGGCAGATGCGTTTGCAGGTGGAGACGGTATTGGAGAGTCTGTTGCGTAATCGCAAACTCGCGCGGCGGAACGCGTCGATGGTTCCGGCGATGATCCTCGCCGCCGAGCGTTTTGGTCATCTCGGCCGGCGCGCGCAAACCGTGGAGAAACTCAGTCGCGAATATTGGGAGGCGTATTTGAATCTGGGCGACCGTGTGCGTGTACGACGACTGCGACGGTATGCCAGTCCGATTTACAACCAGTTGCGTGGGATGGCGGAAGAGTTGTCAGTGTTGCGGGCCAGTTATCGCGAGCAGTGGCTGGCGGAGAATAGGCCTTATTGGCTGGATAGCGTCCTTGCGCGGTATGACCATGCGATAGCGGAGTGGCTCGCGAAGAGTCGAGAGCTAGGGGAGGTGTTGCGTAATTACGAGACGACCTCGACCTTGCCGGATCCGCAAGCGTTTGGTCTAGGGTCCAGGGATTTAAGCAGATAAAAGAAGGACCAATATGTCCATCACACCGTCAGACCGGCTCGTTTCACTCGATGTCTTCCGTGGCATCACGATCGCCGGAATGGTGCTCGTCAACAATCCCGGCACGTGGTCCAGCATCTACTGGCCGTTGCAGCACGCAGAATGGCACGGCTGGACACCAACGGACCTCGTGTTTCCGTTTTTTCTGTTCATCGTCGGTGTTTCGATCACGCTCGCGTTTGCGCGGCGCGTTGAGGAAGGCGCCGTGCAGCGCGCGCTGTATCTCAAAGTGTTCAAGCGGTCGGCGATCATCTTCGGCTTGGGGTTGTTCCTCAACCTGGTCCCAAACTTTGATTTGGCGACCGTGCGGATTCCGGGTGTGCTGCAACGCATCGCGGTTTGTTACCTCATTGCCTCGCTGATTTTTCTCAAAACGAAGGTGCGGACGCAGTTTGTGATCGCGCTCGCGTTGCTCGTTGTTTACTGGCTGGTGATGACGCGCATCGCTGCGCCCGGATTCGCCGCCGGCGATCTGAGTAAGGAGGGAAGCCTCGCGTCGTACATTGATCGCCTGGTGTTTGGGCCGCACGTCTGGCGACAAGCAAAGGTCTACGATCCTGAAGGCCTGCTCAGCACGATTCCCGCCATCGCGACGACGCTCTTCGGCGTGTTGACCGGTCACTGGCTGCGCAGCGAGCGCACGCGCTGGGACAAAGTGGCGGCCATGTTTGTGGCGGGCGCGACTTGTGTTGCCCTGGGCTGGGCGTGGAATTCGTTCTTTCCGATCAATAAAGCGCTGTGGACCAGTTCTTACGTGCTCTTCACCACCGGACTCGCGCTGCAACTTTTGGCGCTGTGTTACTGGGTGATCGACATCAATGGTTTTCGCCGTTGGGCCTGGCCGTTCGAAGTGTTTGGCGTCAACGCGCTCGCGTTGTTCGTTGGCAGCGGGCTGATGGTGAAGCTGATGGGCCTGATCCGGATTCCCCAAAGCGACGGCGCCCGAATCTCTTCACAAGCCTGGATCTTCCGCAGGTTTTTCCTCTCGTGGGCCACACCCATCAAGGCGTCGCTTGCTTACGCAATCGCGTTCATTCTGCTGTGGCTCTTCCTGATGTGGCTGCTCTACCGGAAGCGGATCTATATCAAAGTGTAGACGCGATCCACAGATTACACAGAGTCTGCGTAATCTGTGGATGGTCTTAGTTTGCGTCGTTTTCGGAGAATCACCGCGGAAACGAGCGTCATCACGAATCCGACGGGAAGCGGTTCGGCAACAAAAATGACAGCCGGAGCGACCAACGGGTTATCCAGCATAGCTTTCATCTGGTTGACCTCTTCCATTTTTTGCGCAAGCTGTTCGGGAGTCGCCCCTGCCGCGCGCTCTGTCTCCATCAGGTAGGCTCCGTATTTTTCGGGGAAGTCGTGCAGCACCGTGTAATAGAGGATTTGCCAACTCACGACGTAGAAGACGCACGTGATCAGCGTGATGAGAATGCCGACGGTGAACGCGCGGCCAAAGGTGATCTCACCGTCGCCTACGTTGTCGCGATAGGATTTGATACCAAAGGGGACGAGCAGAAACGCGACCAGCATCGTCGCGTAGCCGACATATATTGCACGGTCGAAACCGATCCGGTCCGCGAACAGAGTGTTTATACCCATCAACACGGCGATGATCACTCCGGAAATGAGCCCGAACGTCAAAACTGTTTTCTTCATGCTTAGAACCTCCTCAACGGTGGATCGCCGTTTTGAGTTCAGCCTTTAGGCTGCCAGCATTCCAACAAGCTGAAGCTCGAACTCAAAACGCGACTTTCAGAACTCGGGTCGTAAACTAGGCCCGTTGCTCTGAGTTGTCGTCATACTTTCGAATGATTTCGAAGTAAATCAGCGAAAGTCTACTTTCGTACTACGGGATCAGACCGTTCTCCTTGGCGATCTGTACGGCTTGCGTGCGGCGCTTCGCGCTGAGCTTATCAAAGAGCCGGCTGGAGTGAGTCTTCACTGTGTTTTCACTGACAAACAATTTTTCCGCGATCTCGCGGTTGCTGAGGCCCTGCGCGATGAGTTCGAGGATTTCGAGCTCGCGCTTCGTGATGCCTAGTTGCTTGAGGTGCGCTTCATTAACGGCGAACGGCTCGCCGGTTTGCGGTACCGGCACTTCTTTAACGACTACTTCCTTGCGCGTGAGTTTCAAACCGAGCCAAATGCCGAGGGCCGCGAAGAGCAGGGCAATGAGTCCACCGTAGATCTCGAGCGAGTGCTCGACGACGAGGAAGCGAAACTCGATCAGTTTCAGGAACACGATGAGCACGCCTCCGGTGACGCCGTAGATCAGCGCGTGTATGAGTGTCTGCCGTTTCATAGTCCTAACAAATTAGTTGACACTGCTTGCGCCGCCAGCCTATACTCCTAAAAATTTAGGAGACAAGAGCATCGTTTATGGCGCGTCCGAAGACCGAGAACCTGACACCGCTCGAACTCGAGATTATGCACGTACTGTGGGAAACCGGGCCCGCAAACGTGCAGACCGTCCAGCAAAAACTCAAACGCGAGCTCGCCTACACCACCGTCCAGACGATGCTCAACATCCTCGAACGAAAAGGAAAAGCCAAACGCACCCTGAAGAACCGCGCCTATTTTTATAAACCCGCCGTCAGCCGTAAACAGGTCGTCGGCAAACACGTCAGCGACGTTGTCGAGCGTCTCTTCGGCGGTTCCGCTGAAAGTCTGGTCATGAGTCTCGTGGAAACCAAACACCTCACGCCCGAAAAACTCGCGCGCCTGCAAAAACTGGTCGAACAACATCAGGAGAAGTCCGATGAAGACAAGTAGCCAGCTCCTGCTGACGTTGCTGTTGAATGCCGTCTGGCAGATCGCCTTGATCGCGGCGCTCGCGAGCCTCGGCGCCTGGTTGTTGCGACGTTCGGCGATGCGTTATCAGCATTGGCTCTGGGTCGCGGCGCTTGGCCTCAGTTTATTAGTGCCGGCTGTTACGGCTGTGCGGAGTCTCCAGAGCGAACAGCTTTTAACCACTGACTCTTTCCTCCGGGCAGAACCCCATTCCCAACGCGAGCTGGTCAATCCCGTTCTTACACGCGGCGCATTGCCGTTCCAATCCCCCTCCACTGAAAGCGCTTCGGATTGGTCGTTACAGCTAAACTCAACCCTCGCACTGATTCTCCTGCTCGTTTACGCAGCGCTGCTGCTGTTCCGCCTTTTCAGACTTATTCAGGCGTGGCTCGCTACCCGAAAGGTGCGCCAGGCCGCGGTCCTTTGGGAGAGGAATGACGCCGTTGCTGCGATTACGCGCGAGTGCGCAAAGCGGATAAATCTGGAGTCGGATAGGCTCGCTGTCTGTAGTTCTGCCACGGTCGCGGTGCCGATCACGCTCGGTTTGTTTCGACCGGTCATCATCCTGCCTGAGTCGTTGCTGCGCGACGGCGACACCGATCTGCTCACCTCGGCAATCGGTCACGAACTCATTCATGTAGCGCGTCGCGATTACGTGCTTAATTTCATTTACGAACTGCTCTTTTTGCCCGTCTCGTTTCATCCGCTGGCGGCGCTCGTGCGCAACCGGATCAAACAGACGCGCGAACTCTGTTGTGATGAGCTGGTGGCGGAGCGAATTCTAAACGCGCAGGTTTACGCCCGCTCTCTGGTCGCCCTCGCCGGCTCAGCACCACCTCTGCGTAGGCTCTCAGTTAGTACAACCGTAGGCATCGCCGATGCTGACATTCTGGAGGCCCGTATTATGTCATTGCTGACTAAACCGAATCTTAATCGACGTTGGAAGAGGTTACTGCTGCTGGCCGTGTCGCTCTTGTTGTTGATTCCCTCGATTGCGGCAGCGGCTTTTGCCATGCGCTTTGAAGTCGCTCCGGCGCAAGATCCCGCGCCGCAGGAACAAGAGTTGGAAGCGAAACACAAGACGGACGCCGTCAACCGCGAGTCGCGGACGGCCGTTGATTTGAAAGAGCGGATGGCGCGCGATCCCCAGTTCCGCGAGGAAGTGCAACGCAGACGCGAAGTCGAAATGGAGATGCGCGCCATTCGGCAGGCGGCGTTAGTGCGTCTCTCGCGCCTCACGATGGACCAGGCGATTCAGATCGCCACCAGCCAGTTTCCAGGCAAAGTGTTGGAATGCAATCTTGACGCTGACAAGTGGGAAGAGCCGGGCAAATTGGCGAAAGACGGCGTGGTGTTCTATCGGGTCGTGGTCGCGGATGAGGCAAATCCGGGCGGCGCGACGCACGTCTGGGTCAATGCCGTTGATGGTTCAGTCATCAAGGGCGAGAAGGAACTCCCGCGCAAAATGCGTAGTCCCGCAAACCAGTAGTTAATCCCTGCTTACAATCCGTGCAGGTCGTGTCGCTGTGGTTAACCACAGCGACACTCACGGTCTCTCCTCTGTTTACACGGTCCAGCCCTTTTTGTAGACTGACTCGCCAGTTCGAATCCTCAACGTAGTAGGAGAATTAATCGATGTTTTCCCCCCGCAATGCCCAGATCATTGCCACACTACTGGTTCTTTCTTTCTTATTCGCGACGCCGTCAATCACCCGGGCGCAAGCTCCGCCCAAAGCTCCAAATGCACCCAACGGCGCTGCCAAAGAAAAGCCTGCGGCCGACGACAAGAAGCGTGATTACTCGCACGAAGCCGTCGTCGTCGAACAGTTGAGCACTGCCTATCGCTTCGAACGCGACGGTACGGGCCAGCGGGAGTTGAGTTTGCGCGTGAAGGTGCAGAGCGACGCCGGCGTCGAGCGTTTTGGTCAACTGATTTTCGGTTACAGCTCGGCCAGCGAAAAGCTCGACATGGACTTCGTGCGCGTGCACAAGGCCGACGGCACTGTCGTCAATGCGGCGACAACTGACATTCAGGATCTCACCGCCCCGATAGCCCGTGAGGCGCCGATCTACACCGACACGCGTCAGAAGCACATCACTGTTCCCGGTCTGCGTCCGGGCGACGTGCTCGAGTATCGGATCGTTTGGACGATGCATACCGCGCTCGCCAGGGACCATTTCTGGGTCGAACACGATTTCGTCAAAAGGGGACTCATCGTTCTCGACGATCAACTGAGCGTCAACCTCCCCGCGGCCAGCAAAGTGAAGCTGAAGACGGAGCCGGGTTTTGACGCAACCATCAAAGAGCAGGACGGCCGGCGCGTTTATTCGTGGAAGCACGCGAACCTGAAACCCGAGAGCGAGGTCGAGGAGGAGCGCAAGAAGAAAGAAGAAAAGGCTGAAGAAGAAGAGGAAGAGAAGGAAGAAGCGGACGAGGTTCGTCCGGACGTGCAGTTAACCACCTTCCAGAGTTGGGATGAAGTCGGTCAGTGGTATGCCGAACTGCAACGCGATCGCGTCGTCCCCGACGAGAAGATCAAGGTCAAAGCCGAAGAGATCATCAAGGGACGTGCGACGGAAAAAGAGAAAGCGCAGGCGTTGTATGAATACGTCGCCAAGAATTTCCGCTACGTCAGTCTTTCGTTGGGCCAGGGCCGCTATCAGCCGCACGCCGCGACTGACGTGATGGTCAATCAGTACGGCGACTGCAAAGATAAACACACGCTGCTCGCTTCGATGCTCGCCGCCACCGGCTTGCGCGCGTATCCGGTGTTGATGAACTCAGCGCGCAAGATCGACATCGACATTCCTTCGCCGGGACAGTTTGACCACGTAATCAGTGCGATTCCGGTAGGTAACGAAACGCTGTGGGCCGACACTACGTCGGAAATCGCGCCGGTTGGCTTGTTGTCGCCGCGTCTGCGCAACAAGAAAGCGTTGATGATTCCCACCAGTGGGCCGGCACGTTTGGAAACCACACCCGCCGAGCCGCCGTTCCTGTCGTCTGAAGTCGTGTCGCTTGAAGGCACTGTGGACGACCTTGGCAAGATCACCGCGAAAGCGCGTCTGGTGTTGCGCGGCGACGCGGAGATGTTTATGCGGTACATGTTTCGCCGCACGCCGAAGAGCAACTGGAAGGCGCTCGGTTTCTACCTCGGCATGGCGGGAGGCGTTCACGGCGAGGTCACGGACATCACGACTACAGATCCGGCCGATCTGACCAAGCCGTTTGAGATCGAGTTCAACGTTACCAAGAACGACTTTCTTGATTGGTCCAGCAAGAAGCTGAAGGTCGAGCTTCCGTTTCCACCGTTCCGCCTGCAACAGTTTGGCGCGCGCAAGACAAACAGCAAAAAGCCCCTCGAGCTGGGACCTCCGATCGAAATTTCTTACTCGCTGAAGATCACACTGCCGAGCAAGTACCAGGCGCGCCTGCCGTTACCTTTGAAAGTAACCCGCGACTACGGCGAGTACGCGGCGACTTACAAACTCGAAGGACAAACGTTAACGGGCCAGCGAACCCTGCGTTTGCGACAGCGCGAACTACCGGCAGAACGTTTGCAGGATTATCAGGCGTTCGCCGCTGCGGCGCGTTCTGATGGCGCGCAAACGCTGGCGCTGGAAACGGAGATTGCCGGCACGCCCGCGATTCCCGACTCAGTTAAGACTGACGATCTGATTTCGGCGGCGCAGGCAGCCACCACTAATCGCAACTATGTCGTAGCCGAGCAACTGCTGCGGCGCGTGCTGGAAAAGGAGCCGAAACACAAAACCATTCGTCGCAATCTCGGGTTCGTGCTCGCCGAGCAGCGCAAGTTCAAGGAAGCGGTCGAGGTGCTGCAAGAGCAGACGAAGATCAATCCGTTCGAAGACTACGCCTACAACCTGCTCGGTCGCATTTACTGGCGGCAGCAGGACTACGCAAACGCCGAGCAGGCGTTTCGCAAACAGATTGAAGTGACGCCGTTGGACCAGTTTGCGCACGCCAACCTGGGCCAGATGCTGGTGGAGTGGCGCAAGTACAAAGAGGCCGTGCCGGAGCTCGAACAGGCGATCTCGCTCACGCCGGAAGAGGAACTGCTGCATGTAAGTCTCGGGCGCGCGTATTTGAATCTCGGCGAAAGCGAGAAGTCGATCAAGTCGTTTGAAGAGGCGCTCAAGCTCGATCGTAGTCCGCTTGTCTTGAACGACATTGCGTATTACCTCGCGGTGAAGGGTGTGCAGCTTGATAAGGCGTTGCAGTATGCGGAGTCGGCGGTAGCGTCGATGGCGAACGAGTTGCGCAACGTTGAGGCAAGCAATCTGACGCTCGATGATCTCCAGAACGTCGCTTCGCTCGCGGCTTACTGGGACACGCTGGGTTGGGTTTACTTTCAGCGGGGCGAGCTCGATGCAGCCGAGAAATATCTCAAAGCGGCGTGGGTGCTTCAACAGCACAGTGAAGTGGGCCATCACGTCGGCGCGGTGGCGGAGAAACGCGGCAACAAGCAGGAAGCGATTCGGTTGTTCGCGCAGGGCGCGGTGGCGGATCGGGTGATGCCGGAGGCGCGTGAGAGTTTGTTGAAGTTGACCAGTGCGGATGCGGTTGAGAAGTTGTTGGAGACGGCGCGAGCGGAGTTGCCGTCGTACAGCAAGTTCGACCTGGGCCAGCTTGTGCCGAATCTGAAGGAGCCGGCGGAGGCGGAGTTTTTCGTTGTGATCGGGCCGGATGCGTCGCGCACCGCGCAGGTGGTTGAGGTGAAGTTCATCAAGGGTGCGGAGAGTTTGAAGGCGGTTGGGTTGCAGTTGAAGTCGGTGAAGTATTCGTTAGTGTTTCCCGACGCCGCGCCAACGAAAATTGTACGTCGCGGCGCGCTGCGCTGCGTTCCGAAACCCGGCCCTTGCACTTTCACGCTCGTGAGTCCGGATTTGGTCACCTCGGTCGACTAGAGCCACAAGCAGGCACAAGAAGCACAAGTTCGATACTCGTGCGACTCTTGTGCCTTTTGTGTTTCTTTGTGGCTACGCCGCCTTCACGTCACGCAAACACTCT
Source organism: Pyrinomonadaceae bacterium (assembly GCA_036276375.1). Classification (GTDB taxonomy): domain Bacteria; phylum Acidobacteriota; class Blastocatellia; order Pyrinomonadales; family Pyrinomonadaceae; genus PSRF01. The sequence goes on from DASUOZ010000640.1 coordinate 8,610, forward strand.
TTGCCGAACTCTTTCATCAGGTTCGCGAAGCCGTCCAGGTCCAGCGACTGTGGACCGTCGGAGAGCGCCCGCTCAGGGCACGGGTGAACCTCAATCAATAACCCGTCTGCTCCCGCCGCCGCCGCCGCTTTCGACATCGGCGTAATCAAACTCCGCATACCCGTTCCGTGCGACGGATCCGCGAGCACCGGCAAGTGCGAAAGCTCTTTCACCAGCGCCACCGCCGCAAGGTCCAACGTGTTTCGCGTCGCCGTTTCAAAGGTCTTGATTCCGCGCTCGCACAGAATCACGTCCGCATTCCCACCGGCCAACAAGTACTCCGCCGCCAGCAACCACTCCTTCACCGTCGCCGACGGCCCACGCTTCAACAGAATCGGTTTCGACACCGGTGCCAGCTTCCGCAACAACGAAAAGTTTTGCATGTTGCGCGCGCCTACCTGCAAAACGTCTGCATACTCCGCCACGATGTCCACATCCGTTTCGCTCATCACTTCGGTAACGATCGGCAACCCAGTCTCGCGGCTCGCCTGTTTCAGGAAGCGCAACGCTTCGACTCCCAACCCCTGAAAGTCATACGGCGAAGTACGCGGTTTATACGCTCCGCCACGCAACATGTCGGCGCCCGCGGCCTTCACGGCGTGCGCGGTTTGCGTCAGTTGCTCTTCCGATTCAACCGAACACGGTCCAGCGATTACGACGAGTTCGTCGCCGCCGACTTTCACGCCGCGCACATCGACGACTGTGCGCGCCTGCCGTAACTGCCGGCTGACGAGCTTAAACGGATGCGCGATCTGAATGACTTCCGCCACTCCCGGCGCCGCACGCAGCGCTGCGATCTCCGAACGCCGGTTGCTGTTGCCGACAGCGCCGATGACGGTGCGTTCTTCGCCGTGTATTACGTGCGCCTGGAAACCACATTCGCGAATGCGGTCGATGACGTGATTGATTTCTTCAGGGGTGGCCGTGTCGGCCATGTTGACGATCATATTTCCTTGCCTTTCATCGCTAGTAAAACAAAGCGGGTAAAGTTTTCGGGTAGGTCCTGAATTGACTCGCGAATGATCGACGCGCCGTAAAGCTCGGCTGCGCGCCGTCCGGCGATCGCCGCGCGCGTTGCGTCGCCACGGCGGATCACATCCGCGACGCTGCCGGCCGTGTCGTCTGCGTCGACGGTTTTGAGCCGGGGATGCTCTCGGAAAAAACGTTTGCACTGGGCGAGGGCAACGGGATGTGATTGCACTGTTTCGATGTTGTTCAGGGTGGTGTCACGACAGCCAATGAGGTGTTGCTCGATCTGAATCTCAACTTCGGCGAGCGCGGCGAGCGAACTGCGCCGCAAGAGATCGAGTGAAGCGTAAACGGGACCGGCAATGCTGTTCGCTATGGGCGCGAGAACGTAATCCGCTTCCCCACTTCCGACGCTGCTGAAGAGTGCCGGAAACGTACACCGCGGCACGAGCTCGATGTCCGGCCCGAGCAGCTTCAGCGCAGCCTCTTCGCTGAACGCGCCGCGCTCGCCCTGAAACGCCACCCGTAGTTTGTGCGCCCTGACGCTCACGACACCTTCCTGCTGCTCAATAATTCGCGGGCGGGCGCCACGTTTGTCTGAATTCTGCGCGATTCGCGAATGATGCGCCGGAAGAGTTTGTAGATGGCGCGATCGTCGAGCGGACCGGTGTTGATGTGCCGCAAACGCGTCAACACGTATTGCTCGCGATCGGGATCGCAGAACGGCAGGCGCTGGGCCCTTTTGAGCGCGCCAACCTTCAGCGCGAGACGCGCCCTGACGTTCAAAAGCCGCAGCAACTCGGCGTCGACCTCGTCAATCTCGTTGCGCCAATGATCTATGTCCATCATCACTACTCCGTTCGGGGGAAACAAAAAAACCAGCCGCGACTTTTTAGGATCGCGGCTGGCTCGTTTGAAGGTGTTGTGCTTGCTTTTTAGGTTCTCAGCACATCTTTTTCGCACATCGCCGGTCCGCTCTCCCCGTAAAAGAAGGAGCGGAAAGTAAAGGCGAAAAAGAAAAATGTGCGAGAGTTACGCATGACGGAGCCTACTATAGGCGCGAGTCAAAAACCGTGTCAAGAATTTTGCTGCACCTTTTTACTTTCTCTGCCGGCTGCGTCTGTGCCGGATTGCGGTACCTAATGCCGCCAGGCCAGCTCCGAAAAGTAGTATCGAGGCGGGTTCAGGGACCTCGAAATTGTAGGTGATGTTTTCGAACGTGAAGATCGGAACGCCTTGCGAATTGAGGCCTCCGAAGATCAAGTCAAACGTCGCGGTGCCGCCGCCGATCAGGCTAACACTGAAGACCGGGGGTCTGGTGACACAACTGTCGGGACAGACGCTCAGGTTGCCGACGAACGAAAACGGGCTGGTTATGGTCAGGTTTGTCAGAGCGAATGGCACCTGGATCAGCGGGCCGTCCAGCTGGAAGGTTCCTCCAAAACCGCCACTGAAACTCATCCCGTTTACTGTGATACCACCACCGCCCAGACTTGAACCGACGAAAAACGCATTCACGCTGATCAACTTGCCGCTCTCACATGGAAAACACCCGGTTTGAAGCACCACTGCGCCGCGCTCTCCTCCACTTCCACCCACCACAAAGTCAGTTCCAAAGAAAGTGAAGTGTGGAGCACCGATAGGGCCTTCGACCGTCAGAGTGCCGCTACTTATGAAGAGAGGGTCAGCGTGAGTCGTCGAGGGTGTAAACACGCTGATCAGCAAAAGCGTGCAGAGTGCGGAAAAAATCCTCATAAATCACCTCCTTCAGATCTATCCGCTGTTTGTTTTCAGGTGAATTAGGCAACGTATGTTCCGCGAGATTTCCCACACAACACGTTTGCTCTCGATTGTTATGCTGCGACCTTTCGCGCAGTGGACCGGGGGAATTTCCGCAAAGAAAGCTAATATAGGCGGCCGTGAAAAACCGTCTCCTGGAATTTTTCTTTCTGGTAGTGGCCCTGATTGCGCCGTGCTCGACTAACGCTGCGGACGACCAATCCCTGCTTTACATCCGCATAAATGAGATCGGCTTTAGGCTGCACGAGATAAAGACGGCCGTGGCGTTTGGTCGTGAGCCCTTGCCGGCCGAGTTTCGCGTTCTAAATGTCCGCTCCGGCAAGGTCGTTTTCACTGGAAAAACTGAGCCGGTTACGGGACGTTGGGGAGAGTTCCCCTACCACGCGGAGTTGAACTTTAGTTCGATCCGCCGCGACGGGATTTACGTCATAGAACTTGGCGGAGCGAGATCGTCACAGTTTGCGATCAACCAGCGCATACATGCGGATATACCCGATCAACTCCTCGAAT
>DASUOZ010000641.1:0-9581 GCA_036276375.1 Pyrinomonadaceae bacterium
TCGAGCTCGGGACCAGTTGGGGCCATTTCCGCAAGAGAATACCACAGGGAGATTGGGCACACTGAGGTACAATCGCCCGCGGTCTTTCAGACGCCAAAGCATGATCATCATCGACGGAAACAAGGTCATCGTTTCGCAAAGCGGAGATGAGCGCGAGGAGTTTGACATCGGCTCACCCGAAGCGTTTCGCGTGCTCAGCCGCCTCTGGCTCCGCTCGGGCTGGGACAATAAGTACGTCTACAGCTTCACATGGCTCGGGCGCCCGATCATTCAACTGCCGGAAGACATGATCCGGTTGCAGGAGGTGATTTATGCCCTCCAGCCGGACGTGATTGTGGAAACGGGCGTGGCCCACGGCGGCGCGCTCGTGTTCTACGCCGGTCTATGCAAGACGATGGACCATGGGCGAGTGATCGGGGTGGACGTCGAGATTCGTTCTCATAATCGCGAAGCGATTACGTCTCATCCGCTGTCGTCGTTTATCACTTTGGTCGAGGGCGACTCGATCGATCCCACAACCGTCGAGCAAGTACGGGGCCTGATCAAGCCGGACGAGACGGCGATCGTCCTGCTCGACTCGTGTCACGAAAAGCAGCACGTACTCGAAGAGCTGCGCGCGTATTCGACACTCGTCACGCCGGGCTCATACATTGTCGCGATGGACGGAATCATGGAAGAGCTCACCGGCGCGCCGCGCAGTTCGCCTGACTGGTCGTGGAACAATCCGCGCCAGGCCGCGCTCGAGTTCGTCGCCGAAAATCCGGATTTCAAAATTGAAGAGCCGCCGTTTGTTTTCAACGAAGGCGCCGTTACCGAGCGTGTTACGTACTGGCCTTCTGCGTTTATCAAACGCCTGCAATGATCCGCATGTCGCATACGACTAGTACCTGGTTAACCAGACTGCTTTTGGTCCTGTGCATCGCAATCTTCAGTGGACACCTTTACATAATTCTTCAGAATGCGGTGAACGTGCCGTTCTGGGACGAGTGGGGAATACTGAGTCCGGACGCGCTGCCGGCGGGATTCAGTTTCAACTGGACCTTCACCCAGGCGAACGAGCATCGCGTTGTGCTAACGAAATTGCAGTCGTGGGTGCTGTTCTATCTCAACGGCCATAATCACATTGTCAGCCTGATATTTACCTACCTGCTCTGGGGCTTGCTGCTGGCGTGCATTGTGTGGTTCGCGAGGAGAATGGCGCCACACGTGCCGCTTTGGGCCGTCCTCGCTTTCGTTCTGCTGCTGCTGACACCGATCAACTGGGAGAACAACTCGTGGGGCTTCGAATCGTGTTACCGGTTCGCGGTGCTCTTCGCGCTGCTCGCTGTCTATTTTCTGTTTGGCGAACCACAGACCGGCTCGCGTCTGGCGCTCGGTGTGTTGATGTGCGTGCTCGCAACGTATTCGTTTTTCGCTGGACTGTTAGCGGTGTGCATTGCCATCGTGCTGTTCGCCTGCTTCAAACTTATCCGTGCGCTTAACGCTAGGGGCGCTCAGCGAAAGGCGGAATTCGTTCAGTTGATTGCTGTCGTTATACCCGTGCTCGCCTTCGTGGCACTCTATTTCGTCGACTACCACCGCGTTAGCTATCATCCAAAGTTAGCGTTTCCGTGGGAACTATCGTTCTCGAGGTTCTTTACCAATCTTGTCTCGTGGGGCTTCGGCTTTGAGACTAACTCACTCATACTCGGCAGTGTCTGCTTGTTGTTGGTGGTGGCGCCCGTCGTAGCGGAGATCTGGCGGAAGCGTTTGCGGCTACCGGCTTCTTCATGGGCTGTCTACGTGTTTTCACTTGCATGGTTGGGCGTCCTGGCGAGCATCGCGATGGGACGGACGCATTACAGCCCGAGTGCAAAGATCTCGCGTTACGCGGATTTTGCGATGATGCTGGTGCCTTTCACCGCCCTGGCATGGGCTATCTTTCTAAAAGACAGGCCGAAGCTGAAGAAATATGTGCTCGTCGGTCTCTGGGTCTTCTGCTGTTTGGGGTTCTCTTATAAGTGGCTCTGGTATCGCGTGTACCAGGTGCAGCGCGACTCGCGACTGGAAGGCGTTGCGTGCATCAAGTCGTATTACAAGACGGGCGAACCGGGCATCTGTCCAACGTTGTATGCGGCGCCGATAGGAGCGATGCTCGACGAGGCGAAAAGACTGAATCTCTCTTTTTATCGAGACATTGAAGGCGTCGATCAGCAATGACGTACACGGGCTTAGTCGTGGTGATTCCAACGCGCAATCGCAGCGCGATCGCCATGAATGCCGTTCGCTCCGTGCTCGATCAACCCGTCGAAAATCTCAACGTACTCGTATCCGACAACTCGACAATAGACGCCGAACGGGAAGCTCTCGCCGCGTTCTGTTCCTCCCAAAACGACGATCGGTTGCGCTACGTGCAGCCATCGGAACCAATGCCGATGGCTGCGCATTGGGAGTGGGCGCTTGACGAAGCACTGCGGTCTTTTAAGGCGAGTCACGTCACTTACCTCACGGACCGCATGATGTTTCGCCGCGACGCGCTGCAAGAGGCGGTGACGGCAGCGACCCACTACGCCGGCAAGGTCATCACTTACAACATGGATCGCATCGTCGATCACGTGCGACCGATATGCGTCGAACAGTACCCCGGCAGTGGGCGGTTGCTTGAAATCGAGACCCTGACGCTTTCACGGCTGCTGTCGCGAGCAATTTTTCATGCGAGCCTGCCGCGCATGCTTAATTCCCTTGTGCCGCTCGAAGTTTTAGCTCGGATGCGAGCACGCTTCGGTAACGTTTTTCTTTCGATCGCGCCGGATTTTAGGTTCTGTTGTCGCTGCCTGGAGTTGGAAGAGACGGTGCTTTTTTTTGACAAGTCGCTGCTGTTTCATTACGCGTTGGATCGCAGTCACGGCGCGAGTGTCAGCCGCGGAGAGATAACGCCCGACGCGGCCGACTTCGCCGCGAACCTTCCCGTCGACAACTCGATGAGAAACTACGCGACGCCAATCCCGCAGCTCATCACGGCCGTGAACGCCGTATTCCAGGAGTATTGTCTGTTCGAGCAGGAGACAAACAGTCCCCGCTTCTTCGATGTTGACCTGCCGAAGTATTTGGAAGCGAACGCGGAGGAGGTTCAGCAGTGTGGCGATGTGAAATTGCGTGATGAGATGCTCGCGTTGCTAGTAGCGAAGGGTTATCGCGAAACTCGTGTAGCGCCCGAGCGTTCGCGAGCGGAGGTTACATTTTCAGAGAGATTGGGGTTCAAGCTGAAGCGTGTCGCAACATCATCTTCCACAACCGACGCCTGGCTGTTTGCTGCTCGCCGGTTCGGGATCGAACCACCCGGCGAAAACTCATTCGAGTTCGCCACGCTCGAGGACGCCATCGATTATGCGCAGAACCTTTCGCAGGGCAACGTATGCCCGCGACGTGCGCAAACTCTTCTCCCCGATCGTGAAGTCCCTATGGGCCCCAGCACGACCAATCACAAAAACTCAGTGCCACTCGCTAAACGGATCATTTCATCCCTCGCTCCTTTGCCGTTGCGGAGGGCGCTTCACGGACGACGGAACCAAGCCAGGCTAGCGACACTGCTTCGCATGAAAAACCACTTTCGCGCGGCGCGAAAAAGCGGCGCACATACGCAAGCTCCTGAAGGCGTGAATCTCGTCGCCTACATTCGCGCCGACATGGGTCTCGGCGTCGCTGCCCGCGGTCTCGCCGCCGCTTTCGACGCCGCCGGCATTCCCTTCAACGTCATCAACCTCGAACACGGCAACACTGCCACCCACACCGATCATTCCTGGGCGCACAAAGAAGCGCGCGACTCCCAATACGACATCACGATCGTGTGCGTCAATCCCGACAACAGTTTCTACCTGCGCACGCAGATCTCGCCCGAAATACTCGGCGACCGTTATGTGATCGCCAACTGGTATTGGGAACTCCCGGAAATGCCCGACGAATGGCTCGCCGAGTTTGACTACACTGACGAGATTTGGGCGGCAACAAACTTCATCCGTCAAGCGATGTCGAGCAAAGCGCCCGCGCCGGTCGTGCGCGTGCCTCCGGTCGTGCAGTTGGGCCATGGACCAACACTTTCTCGGATTCAACTCGGCTTGCCGGAGAAGCGGTTTCTGTTTCTGGCGATGTTTGATACGAAGAGCGTGTTGGAACGCAAAAACCCGCTCGGCGTGTTGCGCGCGTTCAGGCGCGCGTTTGCGCGCGACGACGCAAGCGTCGGACTGGTGTTGAAGTTTAATAATCCCGATTACGAACAGCCGGTGCTGCGCGAACTGCGCGAAGAACTCGCCGGCTCTGAAAACGTCTTCATCATCGACCGGCTTTTGACGCGTGGCGAGCTCACTTCGCTGATCGGCGCCTGCGATTGCTTCGTGTCATTGCATCGCTCGGAAGGCTTCGGCCTCGGCCCCGCGGAAGCGATGAGTCTCGCAAAACCGGCAATCATTACAAACTGGTCAGGGAACACGGATTACGTGACGGCTGATAACTCTATCCCCATCGACTACGAGCTTGTGCAGTTGGGCCGTGATTACGGTCCGTACAAAGCGCACCAGCGTTGGGCCGAACCCGATCTGGACCAGGCGGCGCACTGGATGAAACGCGTCGTTACTGAACCCGAGCTGGCGCGGCAGATTGGTTTACGTGGACAGGAGACGATCCGCTCCGAGTTTTCACCGCAAGCGGTTGGAAAGATTGTGCAAGCTCGCCTACATGAAATCCGGAGGCGCGCCCGGTGACCTTCGTTCGCAGAATCGTCAACAGCATCAACTATCGCATCGTCGCGCCGCTGACGAATCGCGACGCGCGCAACTGGGCTTCCAAAACTGACTTCCGCAAAGCGCACCGCCGCCTGCTGCGCCAACTTCGCAGCACTTACTCAAACGATGAAGCCGTGAGACGCGCCGTCGGCGGCGACTTCGAGGGTTATGGGGCGCTGTTGAGAGACGCGTTGATCTTTCATGGATTGGCGCCCAACGATTACTTGATCGATGTCGGGTGTGGCTCGGGGCGCCTGGCGAAGCCGCTTTCCGAGTATCTAACCGGAAAATACTTAGGCGTCGACGTCGTGCCGGGACTGGTTGAATACGCGGGCAAGCTCGTGTCGCGGGCCGATTGGCGCTTCGAACTTGCCGAAGGATTAACGATACCGGAAGCAGACGGCCGCGCCGACATGGTCTGTTTCTTTTCCGTCCTGACGCACCTGCTGCACGAAGAATCGTTCGTCTACCTGCGCGAAGCGCGGCGCGTGTTGAAGCCGGGTGGGAAGATCGTGTTCTCGTTTCTCGACTTTCGCGTCGCGAGTCACTGGGGCTCGTTTGAAGCGAACGTGCGCGACATCGGCATCGGCGCACAACCGATGAACGTCTTCGTTTGCCCGGACATGTTGCGCGAGTGGGCGAAACGATTGGAGCTCGAGGTTGAGGCGATCCACGACGGCGATGAAAGCTACATTCCCTTATCGGCGCCAATCACCTTCGAAAACGGCAACATCGCCACCGACCGTGCCCACGTTGGCCAATCCATCTGTGTTCTAAAAATCCCTTCCCCGCTTACTCCCGATAACACGAATTGACGGAGATTGAGGCCGCCGCTAGACTGAACGCGCCTACCGATGAACATAACCACTGAGCCGCTTGTCGTTATCCAACCATCGCGAAGCTGGAAGCTCGTCAGCTTCAAAGATCTCTGGGCCTATCGCGAACTGCTCTTCTTCCTGACCTGGCGCGACGTCAAGGTGCGCTACAAACAGACAGCGCTCGGCGCGGCGTGGGCCATACTGCAACCACTGTTCATGATGGTGATCTTCACCATCTTCTTCGGCCGCCTCGCCGGCGTCGACTCCGCCGGCATTCCGTATCCTTTGTTCGCCCTCGCCGGCCTCGTACCGTGGACGTTCTTTGCCAACGCGATCAGCCAAAGCGGCAACAGTCTTGTCGGCAGCTCAAACCTGATCACGAAAGTCTACTTTCCGCGCCTGATCGTTCCGGCAGCCGCGATGCTCGCGGGTCTCGTCGACTTCGCGCTCGCGTTCGTGTTGTTCGTCGTGATGATGATCTATTACGGCATGGCACCGACAATGCACGTGCTGTTTCTGCCGGTGCTCATTCTGCTGACGGCACTGTTTGCACTCGGCGTCGGCACATGGTTCGCGGCGTTAAACGTGAAGTATCGTGACGTGAGGTTTGCACTTCCCTTCCTGATTCAGATCTGGCTGTTCGTGTCGTCTGTGATTTTGCCGTCGAGCGCGTTGCCGCAGAAGTATCGCTGGCTGCTGATGCTCAATCCGATGTCGGGAATTATTGAAGGCTATCGCTCGGCGCTGTTCGGACTTCCTTTCGACTGGCCCGCACTGGGCGTTGCCGCCGCAATCACAGCGGCCGTGCTGCTCTACGCCATTTACTCTTTCGCGCGCGTCGAAAGAAGCTTCGCAGACATCATCTAACCACAGATTACGCAGATTGTTTTACGGAATCTGTGTAATCTGTGGATGTTGAGTACCACGCGATTGTTCGTTTCAATCCCTCTTCCAAAGGCGTTTGCGCACGAAATCCAAACTTCTCGAGCGCGCGACTCGTGTCGAGTTGCCTGCGCGGCTGACCATCCGGACGATCCGAACGCCAGCGAATCTCGCCTTTGAACCCCGTCAACCGCGCAATCGTCTCCACCAGGTCCTTGATCACGACTTCATTACCCGAACCAAGATTCACCGGATCCGATTCGTTGTAAACCGCACTCGCGCGCACGATGGCTTCCGCGCAGTCTTCAACGTAAAGAAACTCGCGTGACACCTTTCCCGAGCCCCACGCCTCGATAAACGCATCGCCGCCCTCACGCGCCTCGATACACTTTCTAATCAAAGCCGGGATCACGTGCGAAGTCTCGAGATCGAAGTTGTCGCCCGGTCCATAAAGATTCGCGGGCAAGAGAAAGATCGAGTTGAACCCATACTGGTCGCGATATGCCTGCGACTGCACCAGCATCATTTTCTTCGCCAGACCGTACGGCGCGTTTGTCTCTTCCGGATAACCGTTCCAGATGTCGTCTTCTTTAAAGGGCGTGGGCGTGAACTTTGGATACGCGCAGACAGTTCCGATCGCCACAAACTTCTCGACGCCGTGAAGCCGCGACTGCTCGATGAGCTGCACGCCCATCATGAGGTTGTCGTAGAAAAAACGGCCCGGGTTTTTCTGGTTGTGACCAATGCCGCCGACAACCGCGGCCATGTGAATCACCAGATCCGGATCGGCGTCGTCCAGCAACCGTTTGACGTTTACTTCTTTGACCAAATCGTAGTCGCGGCTACGGGGAACGATCACCTCAACGCCCGGGTAAGACTGCAACCGCGCGACGACAAACCGGCCCAAGAATCCGGCGCCGCCAGTGACCACAATTCGCTTGTAGGGAAATTTCGATTCGTGCCCGTCCATGCGCCCGAGAATACCAAATTTGCCGAGAATCAGCCCATGAGTTAAGGTATACCGTTCGTTGAAACGCCACGATTTTCCGGCTCAAGTTCCAGGGTAAACTCCAATATGAAACGCGCACTGATCACCGGCATCACGGGCCAGGATGGCTCATACCTGACCGAGCTTCTACTCGAGAAGGGCTATCAGGTTTACGGGATTGTCCGGCGGTCCTCTTCCTTCAACACCGATCGTATCGATCACCTTTACCAGGATCCGCACGAGCCCGGCGCACGGCTGCGCATGTTCTACGGCGACTTGAACGACTCAAGCTCGCTCAACACGATCCTGCGCAACACGCAACCGGACGAGATCTACAACCTCGGCGCGCAATCGCACGTGCGTGTGAGTTTCGACGTCCCGGAGTACACCGCGGACGTGACCGGACTCGGCACCGTGCGCATACTCGAAGCGATTCGCGACACGGGAATCAAACCGAAGTTCTACCAGGCGTCTTCATCGGAGCTCTTCGGGCGCGTGCGCGAAGTGCCGCAAACAGAACTGACGCCGTTCTATCCGCGTTCGCCCTACGCGTGCGCGAAGGCTTACGCCTATCACATCACCGTAAACTATCGCGAGTCGTACGATCTATTTGCCTGCAACGGGATCCTGTTCAATCACGAAAGCGAACGCCGCGGTGAGACGTTTGTGTCGCGCAAGATCACGCGCGCCGCCACGCGCATCAAGCTCGGTCTGCAAAAGAAGCTCTACATGGGCAATCTCGACGCACGACGCGACTGGGGTTACGCGAAAGACTACGTCGAAGCGATGTGGATGATGTTGCAGGCTGACGAGCCTGACGATTTCGTGATTGCGACCGGCGAGAATCATTCAGTGCGCGAATTTCTGACCGAGGCTTTTAGTTACCTCGACATGGATTGGCAGGAGTTTGTGGAAAACGATCCGCGTTATTATCGACCGGCGGAAGTCGATCTCCTGTTGGGCGATGCTGCGAAAGCGCGGCGCGTGCTCGGTTGGGAGCCAAAGGTAAGTTTCAAGCAACTGGTGCACCTGATGGTGGACCACGATCTCGAACTGGCCCGCCAGGAAAGTCTGCGCAAACGCGACGGCGCCGAGATCTCACAAGCCAGTTGGGGCACTGTCTAAAAAGCAATCCTCAGATTACGCCGAAGGTAATCTGTGGAACCGGTGGATGGTTTTCTGGTGACACCTATCGTCAAAGTTGAGCACCTCAGCAAGGTTTATCAGATCGGAACGCGAACAGCCGGTTACGCAACTTTGCGGGAGTCGTTGACGAATGCAGTCCGCGCGCCGCTCGCGAACCTCCGTCGCTACACGGAAAAGACGGAAGACATCTGGGCCTTACGCGACGTCAGTTTCACCGTGATGGCCGGCGAGGTGATCGGAATCATCGGCCAGAACGGCGCCGGCAAGTCTACGCTTCTCAAAATCCTTTCCCGCATTACTGAACCGACCACCGGACGCGCCGAACTCTACGGCCGCGCCGGCAGTTTGCTCGAAGTCGGCACCGGTTTTCATCCGGAACTTACGGGCCGCGAAAACATCTTTCTCAACGGCGCGATCCTCGGCATGACGCGACCCGAGATTCAGCGAAAGTTTGACGAGATCGTCGCTTTTGCGGAGCTCGAAAAGTTTCTCGACACGCCTGTAAAACGGTATTCGAGCGGTATGTACATGCGTCTCGCTTTTTCCGTCGCCGCACATTTGGACCCGGAAATTTTGGTCGTCGACGAGGTGCTGGCAGTCGGCGACGCGGCGTTTCAGAAGAAATGTTTGGGCCGCATGCGCGACATCTCCACCGAAGGCCGCACGGTGCTTTTTGTCAGCCACAACATGGCTGCGATCCGTAGTCTGTGCACTCGTGGCATACTGCTCGCTAAAGGTCAAAAAGTGTTCGAAGGCTCAGCCGGTGAGTGTGTGGACCGTTACCTCGCGGACGTCACGCAAAACGCGACCAATGAAGTCGACCTGACGAGCGTACGACGGTCCAAAGGCATCGACTCGACGTTGACGATTAACAAGGTCCGGATCGCGTCGCGTGACGGGCGGCCGTTGGTCCGGTGTGGCGACCCGTTGGAAGTCGAGCTGCAGTTCACCGTGGCAGAGCCGCTTGAAGAGGTCGTGCTCGGAATCAAT
>DASUOZ010000642.1:0-5402 GCA_036276375.1 Pyrinomonadaceae bacterium
GATCAGCGCCTGCACGAGGTTCGCTTTGCGGCTCACCGCGCCGAGATCGTTTGTTCTGGGGGTGACGTCTTCACGCATACGCGCACGCAAATCCACGTGTGTGTAAGGTCCGGCAAACGTGCGGCCTTCTTCATCCGCAACGAATCCCAAATCCAGGTCCTGGCCGAGGAACAGTTCGTCTTCCATAATTCTTCAACCCGTCATATCGTTCAGGAACGGACCCGCCGGTGGACCAAGAATGGTCATGATTCCCGGTCCCGACGGGATGGCATCGCCGATTCGCACGAGCGGCTGGCCGTTGCTGCGCGCCTGGCTCGGTGTCAGTGGTCCAATCGGCATCACGTAAGGAAAACCCCAAACTGAATTGATCATGTTGCAAATCGAACCGGGCAGCGCCAGTGGCATCCCGCCCGCGGTTGGACCACCGGGCGGAATGGTGGTGATCACGCCGGTGTCCGGCGGCCCCGAAAGCCCCGGCGAAAGAATCACTGAACACCCGATTGTCACTGGTGGTCCCGGCATTTCTTTCTCACAGCCACAAAGAGGCACAAGAAGCACAAAACAGTTTCAGCAAGTTAGTCATCCCTTTTTTGTCACTCATACTTCTTTTCACCTTTCTTGTGCTTTTTGTGCCTCTTTGTGGCTTTAAGCGGGCGCGAAGTCGATCTTGCCCGCGACTTTCACACTCGTTCCTTTCAAGGTCGTCGTGGCGCTGCCTTCAACCGTTGCGCTCGCCTGCGCTTTGATCGAGACGTTGTTGCCGCCGACGTTCACGTCGCCACCCGCGTCCAATTTCAAACTGCCCTGCGTTTTGATCTCGGCGTCGCCACTCGCGCTGATCGTTACCTTACCTTCTGATTTCAATTCGACGTCGCCGTCGTTATTGATCGTCAACTTCGTCTTGCCCATCTCGAGCACGAGCTTGTCGTCGTCAACCAACAACTTGTTGCCCTTCGGCAGTTCGAGATACACGCGACGTATGCCCTGCTCCGCACTGTCCGGCGAGATGTAGACAAACTCGCGGGCCTTCGCCTCCGGCGGCCGGTCGCTGTCGTTGTAGAGACGTCCGGTGATGATCGCGGAGTGAATGTCACCGTGCAGAAACTGGACCAACACGAGATCGTTCTTGTTCGGAATCGCTACCGAACCGACGCGCTGCGTCGCCACGCCCACTCGCTTCAGTTCCAAACCTGAATTGCGCAGCTTCACGTCACACTCGTAGTTGTTCTTGTCGGAAGAACTCTCATGCGAGTAGACGTTGGTCACCACGCCCAGCTCCGCGGTCTTGAAACTGCGCAACTGATCTCTAATCACCGCTTCGATCAATGTGATTGCATCGGTCATAATCCAACCGCCCCTGCCAACTGGCCCAAAGCACCGGCCAGCGTTTGTGCGCCGCCCTGCCCGCTGAAGCCGACAAACGTCAAATACCCTTGCCACTTACTCAACACGTGGCGTACGGAAGTCACTTTGAACAATCCATTCAGCTCCGGCTTCGGCGCCTCTTTGATCTCGATCGCGTCGCCGAGTTTCACCAACGGATTGCCGAGAATCTTCAACAGCCCCCGCGATGCACGGTCTTTAAGCGCACCCGCCTTCGCGGTCGCCAGATTGCCGGCCGCGTCTTTCGTCTTCGCGGCGCTGTCCTGCAGGACAAGCAGTTTTCCACCGCTGCCGATCTCGGCCGTGAACGGCGACAAATCCTTGGCAAACCAGTGCCACGTATCCGAGCCCTGCTGGCTCGACGGGCTCTCGCCATAGACCTTGAAGTGATCGCTGACGACGTCGTAGTTCGAGAGTTGCAGGTCGAGCACGTGAATGCCGTAATAGAACGTATGGTCCGCTTTGGTCTTCTCAAACTTCTTCAGCACGAGCTTGTTCTCGGCGTCGCAATACAGGTCCATACCGTCGCGAAACGCGAGCTCGTGCAACTGCCGCAACACTGACTTCGCATCGTGGACCACGAAGTAGGAATAAGTAGCGCCGCTCTGAATATCCCCGGCATTCACCGACGCCTGTTGCGCGAGATCTTTCGTGATCTGATCGAGACCCTGATTCGAGTAGATTTGATTGAGTCGCGCGTTGGCGAGTTTCTGTTTGCCCGTCGTGCCGGTGATCACCGTCTGGCCCAGCGCCGATTTGATCGAGTTGACTTCCGCGGTGAAGATCTTCGTTGAGGCATCGTCTACAGTCAGCTCGACCGTCATTTGATCGCCGTGTTTGACCTGATTACCGCGAACCGAAACGGAGAACGACTCCGACGCGCTGCCACCCAACCCGACTTCCGCCGCCACCATCGCAGCCGCCTGTTCGAGCAGTCCCGGTTTCGGCGGCGGCGGCGCGTACACGGTGATCCGGCAGTAGTCGGCTGAAGCATCAACGGAGTGTTGCGTGTCGAGCATGAGGAACTCCGTGCGCGGGTCGTTCGCCGAGTCGACGCTCCATTTATTGATCGTCAGTTTGTAAGTTATTGCAGCCATCTGTGCTTTTTGTGCTTCTTTGTGGCCCTCACGGCGTTGACAAGAGTTGCAGCAGTCGCTCGGCGACTTCGTTGAGCCGGGCGTCGTCTACCAATCCATTCACGAGACGAAACCCGGGAATCCCGTTTTGAATGCGTTCCAGGTGCGTTGGGCCAAGTTGAAATCCCGGCGGTCCGACACCGATCCACAGCGTTTTGTGACGGCTGATGATGATGTCGGTCTCCGCGAAGGCGCGGCCGTCGAAATAGACGGTGAATTCGCTGAAGCGTTCCAGGTCCTTTTCGATCTGGCCGAAATACTCGCCGCGCGCCGTGGCCAGATCTTTCAAATTCGTCGGCGACTTCGACTCGATCACTCCCAACACGCGCGCCTTGTTGTTGTGAAAAGCGACGAACACGCCGTCGGTCAACTCGCCCGTCGGGAACGGCGATCCCTTCGGCATGTCGGAAACGACGTTCGTGATGAACTTCACTGAATCAGCCGGAATGCCTTCCTTTTTGGCGATTTCCACGACTGCTTTCTTCATGTCGTCAAACTCTTTGGTGAGCGCAAACAACTCTTCGGAGATCTTGCCTTTCAACGAATAGATCGCTCCACCGCGAGCGGCGCCGCCTTTCCCGAACGCGCTGGTTCTCGAAGTCGCGTAACTGAAAAGCCGGCTCCACGCGTCTTCACCGAGAGTTTGCAGATGGGCCAACTCGGCGGGCGTCAGCTTCGACACAAACTTCGAAAGCTCGAGCCGATCGACGCGTCTGGTCACTGTTCGCGTGGTGCGGCGCGCGAAACTCAGCACGCGCGCGGTCGCCTCGTCGAGCATGCCCATCTCTTTGAGCAGCGCGGCGAGTTCCTTCATGCGCTGTTCATCGACGATCTTGTTTCCGGCGAGAATGTCCGCCTTGGCTGAACTGAGGAGCGCGGCGCCGCTGCTGCCCGGCTTGATTCCCGCGGTCGCGCGGAAGAGCGCGTCGGCCTCGCGCGACGTCAGGCGATAGGTACGCGCAATCTCACTGCTCGTCACCGCGGCTTTGCTGACCTTGTAAATTTTGGACGCGGCCGGCAACAGAATGCAGCCGCCGATGATGGCCCGTTCAGTTCCCGTCAACGGGTTGCCGAAGAGATCTTCTCCGCTGATCGCTTCGTAAGCGCCGACGATTTGCCCCACGATCGGAATGAACCCGACGGCGACTTCGATCGCGATTTGCCAGCCGGGAATATCGCGCTCGAGGTCGTGCTTCTCGACGTACGGATGCGAGTAAGCGATGCGCAGCGCATCTTCGAGATCGGGGTTTTGGTCCAGAAACGTGATCAGATCCTGATCGGCCGTCGTTTTACGAAACGCGGGGTCGTGCTGCGACATGCGCTCGACCATGTAATGGAGAAAACCTTGAGCGATCAGTTCGCGCACGAGGCGCTCGTTCTCGCTGGCCATGATCAGGTAAGTGATGCCCTGGCTCGGCGCGTCGATCGCTTCGGGTTCTTTCGTCGGCAGGATCTTCGTGATGATCAGCTCCATCGCCCGCTTGAGCTTTTCCTCGGCGGCGGCATGGTGGGCCTTGAACTCCGCTGCTTCACGTTCTTCCTCATACTTGCGTCTCGCTTCAGCGAGAGCGCGTTCAACGTCGGCGTCCAATGCCTTGCGCCATGCCTGAAGCCAGATCTTCTGAGCGTCGTTCTGGCTCAACTCTTCGTCGCTCGGGTGCGCATCGATCCACGCGTGGAACCAATCGAGCGCCTCGAGAATTACTCTTTTCTCTTCGAACGAGGATTCCTCAACGCGCGCGAGCATGCGTCGCGAGATCTCCAGATACGGCGTGATGGGCGGACGTGGTGGCGGCGTCGATGCGTGTTGCAGTGCTTCGCCCCAAAGATCGAACGGTTCTTTTGTGAGGAACTCCGGCTTGTCGTAATGGTCACTGATCCATTTGTGGTAGTAGCCCAGTGCATTCAACGTGAATTGATCATGGCCCGTGGAGCTGATGGTGTAATTGTTAAAGCTTTCCAGCTTCTCGAGCCGTTGGCCTTTTTCCGACGTGTCGCGAGCGCGCGGGCTGGATCGAAACTCGATGGGCGAGAACGACCCCATGTTTGCGTAAAGAATCCCGCGTTCGATTACCTCGACCGTCACGAGCGGGTTGTGCATCAGCATCTGGTCCACGTAAGCATTGCCGATCAAATCGGGAGCGTCTTTCGGCAACACACCTATTAACTTCAAAGGCTTGGAGAACTGCGGCAGCAGCACACCTTTTTCGTCAATTCTTTCGTCGGCTTTCAGCGGCGGGTCGTCGGAAATCCTGCCGCCAACGCTCGCCGCCCTGACCGTCACACGGATTTGATCGCCCGGCATCAGGTAGCCGGTGGTCGGCAAAATGCTCAACTCAAAGTCGATGGTTGACGGAGTCATCTCAACGGAGTCAGGCAGGTTCTGTTTGAATGTCTTCCACGCATCGCCGAGGCGCATGCGCTGCACGGTGCGGATCAGCACTTCCGGTTCGAGATGCGACAGGATCTGCAACACGCGAATCGCTTCGGTGTCAGAGACGCGCCAGTCAGTGATGCCGGTTCCGAGTTGTTCGTTAACCAGAATCAGCGCCGCCCGGACTTTGTCCTCCACCGTGTTGCCGGTGGGTATCGCGGTAGAACTGACGTCGAGAATCTCTTCGCTTTGATCTTCGAATGCATCGTTGACGTTGACGATGAAGTAGAACTCGGAGTTCAGGTAGTCTTCCAAACGCTGCGCGGTCCACCACGTGAGCAAATGATGCCGGCTCGTACCGTTTTGCGGTTCCTCGATGATGAGAATGTTGTCCTGAAAAGCGTTCTGAGTCTGTTTGAACTTCTCGACGAAGCCCTGAAGTGTTTGCCCGGCGTCGAGTCGTTGAAAGACTGTGGTTTTGTTGTGCGGCTTGAAGCCTTCCTTTGGCT
>DASUOZ010000643.1:0-3696 GCA_036276375.1 Pyrinomonadaceae bacterium
GGTTCGTCCGTGTGCAAGGCGCCGAAGTAGAGCATGTCCCAGTCCGACGGAACCTGTTCGATGAAAGAAGCAAACTTGATTTTAAACTCCGGATCGAGCACCGCGTCGTCTTCGAAGATCAGCACGCTCTGTTGGCCCAGCTCGCGGGCGTGTTGGACCACCGCCACGTGGCTGAGCAAACAGCCGTAGGCGCCGGCCGTGTGGCGCCAATGCGCGGGCAGAGTCGCGGCACTGCCGTCAACAGCGGCAAAGCGACGCACCTCAGTAATTCCGTGTCGTGCAAACTCAGTTTGCATCCGCTGCCAGCGATCGGAACGGCGATCCAGGTTGATACAAACTTTATGAGGAAATAGTTGGTTGAGCAGCATCGGGCTGGATTATATGACTCCCGTTCTCACTCACAAACAGTTGGCAGAATACGACGAACTGGGATTCCTGCAGTCGATCCCGGTTCTGTCGGCCGATGAAGTCGCGCACTTTCGCGCGGCCATCGAAGAGACTTGTCTTGCGCTCGGCGGCCGGGTCACGCGGCTCGACGCGCCGCATCTGTTCTTCCGTTGGGCGTGGGATCTGAGCACACACCGCCGGGTGCTTGATTGCATTGAACAACTGATCGGTCCAAACGTGCTGCTCAAGTCGACGCGCCTGTTTTATAAGTTCGGTAACAGTGATTCGTTTGTCGGTTGGCACCAGGATGGCATCACCGAGGAACTGAAAGACGCGTACGCGCCGGCGATCTGGCTGGGACTGACGCCCGCAACCGCGGAAAACGGCTGCCTGCGCGTGGTGCCGCGCTCGCATCGACTGGGGCTGATTCCGCACTCGGATCGTCCCAACCCCGACAACCTGACGTCACAGGGCGCGACCGCGCAGGTGGAAATCGCTTCACCGCAGGACGTGGTGATGCAGGCCGGCGAGATGAGTCTTCATCATCCGCTCGTGCTGCACGCTTCGAACCCCAATCGCACGGGCGAATCGCGCATCGGGTTCTCCGCCACTTATTCAACTCCGGCTTTGACCGCCAGCCGCAGCGCCGTCGCCTGGGTACGCGGTCACGGTCCTATGGATCGTTTCCGCATCGTCGACCAGCCTGCGTCGACGTCGATCGAATCCGCTGCGGCCGCATACCGGAACGCCAATCATCAGATTCTCTTTGCCAAGTGAGCAAACCACTCTTATCCGCCGTCATCCCCACCTGGAACCGCGCTCACATCGTGTGCGAGGCGATTGAGAGTGCGCTGAATCAACGTGCCGGACAGGTTGAAGTGATCGTCGTGGACGATTGCTCGACCGACGCGACGCTTGAACGAGTCAAGAAAACCTTTGGCTCTTGCGTCCACGTGTTGCAGATGGCGACGCGCTGCGGTCAGGGAACGGCACGAAATGCCGGTGCGTTGCTGGCGTCCGGAGAGTTTGTCGGGTTTCTTGATTCAGATGACGTGTGGCTGCCGGGAAAACTCGACGCTGAACTTCGTGTGTTCGCCGAACACCCTACCGCGATTGCCGTGATCTCCGACAGTCAAAACTTCTTCGAAGGACAACGCGACGCGGCGAGCCGTTTTACGCAGAACGGTTTATTCGCCGCGACTCAGGGCCGCGTGCGTCTCGTTGACGACTGCGATTGGATGTGGACCAACAGTACGATCACCGCGCACATGTGCGGGATCACGGTGCGGCGCACGGCGTTGGCTAAACTCGGCCTGCGATTGTTTGCCGAGGATCTCTCGGTTTGTGAAGACTGGGAGTTTCAGATGCGTCTCTACTCTCTCGGCCCGGTGGCCGTGTTGCCGAACGTCTATTCGTCGGTGCGGCGCTTCAATGATGGTTCGCGATTGGGCCGTTCAATTCCTGGACAAGAGCCCACCCGCGAACAGGAGATCGCTCTGTTGCGCGCGCGTCTCACCGTGATGGAACGGTCGCAGACGTGGCTCCACGATCTACGCGCGGACCTGGCGGCGGAGTTGGAACGTTTTCGCAGGGAAACGGAAGACAAGTTGTCTCAGCTGACGGTAAAGGTTATGACGGCATGATGATCGAAGAAGTTCACCTGTGGCGCGGAACACCGGCGGAGCGGGCGCTGCGTTCGCAGTTGGTGAAGATATCGCAGTTTGCCTACTTCCACGAGCAGCTCGATGAACCGGATTGGACTGGCAAGCTGGTGCTCGATTTTGGCGGCAACAAGGGAAATCTGTTGCTCGATCCGTCATGTGCGATTCAGCAACGAGATTATTACTGCGTCGACGTCGTCAGCGAAGCGATCGAAGAAGGGCGCCGCACTTTTCCCGAGGCGCATTGGTTTCATTACGATCGCTACAATCGCTCCTTCAATCCTGAAGGCATACGTGATTTGAAGATTCCCGATCTGGAACGGCAATTTGACTTTATTCTTGCCTACTCTGTCTTCACGCATACGACGCTCGAGGAACTGCGCGAGCTCGTTAGTCAACTCGAAACGTTTCTGGCTCCCGGCGGCGCGCTGGCGTTCACCTTTATCGATCCACACTGGCGCGGTAATCTTCAATGGCGTCTGGAACGAAGCCAGGCGCCCGATGTAGCCGGTCTCGTTGCGGCGGCTGCCGGCGCCGATTGGTGTTCGCTGATCAACGGCACTGAACTTTACGTGAACAGCAACGGCCCGTGGGATCTGAGCCCGGAAACTTGCGCTACCTACAACGTGTTCTACACTGAACGATTTTTGCGTCAACTGTTTCCACGCGCGCGCGTTCAACCGCCAGTCAGCGGCGAGATGCAGCACTGCGCGATTCTGCGAACGGACGCTTTGTACAAAACCTCGGAAAGCGGAGAACTGAACGCTGAAAGCGTTCGCTAATTTCAGCCCAGGGTTCATACCCTGGGTAAACGGTAGCCTTCAAAGACATAACTCCGAAGGAGTTGGCCAACTCTTACAGAGTTGATATTCGTACTTTCCTTTATTCCCAGGGTAGAAACCCTGGGCTGAAATTGGCGAACGCCTTCGGCGTAGTGAGGTTTTGGAAAGGACTGTTGATGTTTGCGTCGCTGCCTGAGAGTGCGGTTGTTAAGGTTGAAGAATCCTTAGCTCGAGACCTGCTTGACGCGGCTGGAGCTTTGCCGGAGTACGATAATCGAGAGTACTACTCGACTGAGTTGCAGGCGCGCGTGCGCGATCATTTTGGGCGGGGAAGTGACGGATTTGCGAATTTGATTCGGCAGATCGAACAGGGGCTCAGTCGCCCGCCGTACTGCGTGCTGGTTCAGGGTTTAACCTTCGACGCAGGCAACAAGATCTTTGTCGGCCTGAATCGCGCTTTTGGTGAGTTGGTGGCGCGGCCTTACGAAGCGCCGCGCGCGCAGTTGGTCCATTACATCCAGCCCGCGACCGACATCCCCTCTGCTCGCGGTGGTCACGAGAGCGAACGTTTGCACACGGACACCGCCGATTGGGAACCACCGGTTGAGCTGATCTCGATGGTTTGCGTGCGTGCCGATCCAGCCGGCGGCGGCCGTTCACGCATACTCGATGTTGATTCGATACGCGACGAAGTAAACAGTCAGCTTGGCGGCACGGTCTTGCAACGCCTCGAAACAGAAAGCGTGCCGTGGCAAATCGCGAGTTATTGCGGCGGAGGTGTGAAGTGGCGACCGGTGTTGACGAAGGCGACCGTCTGTTGGCGCCGCTACACGATCGACATGGCGCTCGATTCCACCGGCGCCACG
>DASUOZ010000644.1:0-5737 GCA_036276375.1 Pyrinomonadaceae bacterium
TTTATCTCTTCCACCTGATCCACTACCGCCCACTGCGGCCCCGTCGCCAGGTCCTGTTTGAAAGCCTCAACACTGCCGGCCGGTCCTTCAGCCCACGCTTCCACACTGCCATCCGCACAGTTGCGCACGTAGCCCACGACCTGATGCCGCGCCGCCGCACGCTGCGCGAAGAAGCGATACCCGACGCCCTGCACGTCACCCTTTATCAAAAACTTTCGCGCTACTCCCAACTCCAACCCCCTCGCTACTACTTACACTTGAACAACTCGGCCGGTTTGCCCTTCTCCAAAGTGAACGTCTCCGTGTCGTCCGTACCAGTGACCTTCAACGTTAACGTCATCGTGTTGCCTTTGATCGTTCCCGAGTAGGTCGCCGCCCGCGCCTGCGGCGTTTCGTCGGCTCTCACCGGACCGCCGCGCTCGGGCGTAAAAGTACCGGGTAAATGAAACTTCCCTTGACCATCGATAGTGAGCGGCCCCGGAATCTCACCGTGCGCGCAGTCGTACTCGATCGTCGCCGACCGCTCGCCGACGTTCATGCTGATGTGAGTTCCGCCCCACTCTCCTGTCGGAATTCGGTCCATCATGCGCGAGTACACCAGCACGACAACACAGAGCATGAGCAAGAACAGCACTGCCCAAGTGAAAGCGCTCTTCGCTCCAAACATCTCATCACCTCGCGCCGCATTGTAACGAACCCATAAGCAGATACCCAACCGATGCCTCAAAACAAACCCCTGCCGAAACTTTCTCTCGCCACGTCGCGTACTAAGCGACACTTACGGGTGAGAACTCGTTCTGCTAACTTCGCAGCGACCTTTCATCCATTTCTGCGTAGCTCAACCTGAATTTTTGCTTTCGTTCTGACGACAGGAAGGACTCCTGTCGCCTACGTCTATTTGTTTTCAAAGTGAGGACTCCCAATATGCAACGACTAGCAATCATCGGCCTGGCGCTGATCGTGATCTTAACCAGCAGCGGCGCCGCAATGTCCCTGGATCCCGTGGTCCAAGCCAAGGCCCTTAACATTCCAGTGGTTTATTACAAGCTGCCCAACGGCTTGAAGGTCGTGATCTCAGAAGATCACATCGCGCCCGTGGTTACAGTCGCCGTTTATTACAACGTCGGCTTCCGCCTCGAGCCCAAGGGTCGCACCGGCTTCGCCCACCTGTTCGAGCACATGATGTTTCAGGGCTCGGCAAACGTGAAAAAGTTTGAGCACGCAAAGTTTGTCGAAGCAAACGGCGGCAGTCTTAACGGTCACACCGACTTCGACTACACCAACTACTACCAGACATTGCCGAGCAACCGCGTCGAGCTCGGTCTCTGGCTGGAGTCAGATCGCATGCGCTCCCTCGACATCAGCGAAGAGAACCTGAAGAACCAGCAGGCAGTGGTGAGTGAAGAGGTGCGCGTCAACGTGCTGAACCAACCGTACCAGTTATTCGAGTGGATCAGTCTTTGGGAGAACGCTTTCACTAACTGGAACAACTCACACAACGGCTACGGCGAGCTCTCCGAAATCAACGCCGCGACGATCGAAGACGTCCGCAGTTTCTTCAAAACTTACTACGCCCCGAATAACGCAGTGCTGACTATCGTCGGCGACGTCGACGTGAACGAAGTCAAGAAAATGGTCGAGAAACACTTCGCCTCGATCCCCTCACAACCGATGCCGGCGCGCGCTGACTTGACCGAGCCACCGCAAACGAAGGAAAAGCGCGTTTCGCAAACCGATAAACTCGCCAATCTGCCGGCACTCGCCACCGGTTATCACCTGCCACCGCAGAACTCGCCCGACTTTCCGGCGATGGCCCTGCTGGTCCAAATCCTGCAAGGCGACGACAGCTCGCGCTGGTATCAACGCTTAGTCAAAGAGAAGGAATTGACGCTCGATCTCTCAGGCGGACTCAACTACTTCGGCAACGAGTTTGACTATACCGGCCCGATGATCATGACCACTCGCACTACTTACAAACCGCGCAACACGGCGGATGAAGTGTTACGCGAAATGGACGCCGTAATCGCCGACATCGTTTCAAAAGGCGTGACAGACAAAGAGCTGGCCGACGCGAAGGTTCGTTATCGTTCCAACTTCTACAGCCAGCTCGAGGGAAGTTTCGGCAAGACGCACCTGCTCTCGGCGCTAGCGCTCTTCCGCGACGATCCGCAGCAGATCAACTCGCTGCTGACGCCGTTTGCAAACGTCACCGCCGCGCAGGTCAAGAGTGCGGCAGCGAAGTATCTCGTCGCGACAAACCGCACGGTGATCGATCGCGTTCCCGAAGCAAAACCGCAACCGAAGAGCGGACAATAGGACCACGGATTACACACGGAGAGATGTCATCATGAAAAACTTCCTAATCGTAGTTACACTCGCACTACTAGCAACGCCGGCGCTCGCGCAACAGAAGACTCCACCACCTCCGGGCGCCGCGCGCCCGTTGAACCTGCCAAAGATCACCGAAAAGAAACTGGCAAACGGTCTGACGGTCGTACTCGCGCCGTTGCCAAACGTGCCGAAAGTTACTGCCATGCTCACGTTTCGCTCAGCCACGACCGCCAGCGATCGCCAGGCGCATCCGGGTATCGCGCAGATCGCCGCGTCAGTCGCTAACGAAGGCACTGACACACGCACCAGCAAGCAGATCAAAGAAGAACTGCGTTCAATGGGCGGCACTCTTTCGCTGTTTAGTGATGCCGACGCAACCACGATGAACGCGACTGCGCTTTCAGAAGTTTCGCCAAAACTGTTTGCGTTGATGTCCGACGTGGCCCAGCATCCGTCGTTTCCGGAAACGGAGGTGAAGCTCGCGCAGGAAAACACGATTCAGCAGATTCGGGCCGGCCGCGCCGATCCGGGTTTCCTCGTCAACGAACGTTTTCAGAAAGCCGTTTTCGGCAATCATCCTTACGGGTTTGTGGTTCCGGATGAGAAGTCGATCAGCTCTTTGACGCGCGCGGATCTGCGGGCGTTCGTGACGAAGTATTACCTGCCGAACGCGTCGCACCTGATCGTCGTCGGCGATATCGACGTCGACAAAACCTACGCCGAGATCGAGAAGGCGTTCGGGAGTTGGAAGAGTGGCGCCCTGCCGCCTGACGAAAACCCGGCGGTTCCGAAACGCGACAAGCGCCAGATCTACTTCGTCAATCGTCCGGGCTCGATCCAGTCGGCCATCTACATCGGCAACGTGAGTATTCCGCGAAAGGACAAGGACTACTTCGCCATTCGCACGGCCAGCACAATCTACGGCGGCTCGTTCTACTCACGCCTCACCCGCAACATTCGCGAAACCAAAGGCTACACTTACTCGCCGTTCAGCTCTGCAAACACGCAGGCGAAGACGGGTTCGTTTTTTGCGGGCGCGTTTGTGCGCAATGAAGTGACTGGCCCAACACTGCTCGAGATCTTCTACGAGCTCGATCGCATGCGCGTGTTGCCGGTCACGGATGAAGAACTGAGCGCGGCGAAGGAGTACAGCACCGGAAACTTCTCAGTCGAGCTTGCCAGCCAGCAGGGACTCGCCGGACGCATCGCCACAATCTACACCTACGATCTGGACAAGAGCTTCATCAACGACTTCCGTCCGAAGATCGAAGCATTGACTGCCGCCGACATTCAAAAAGCAGCGGCCAAATACTTCGACACTTATCGTGCGGCGATTGTAATCGTGGGTGATTGGGAAAAGGTGAAAGACCAGGTGACGCCATTTGGCGAAGTAACGATCTACGACTCGGAAGGGAACGTTGTCACGAAATAAAGACCCATCCACAGATTACACAGACAGGTCCGTGAAATCTGTGTAATCTGTGGCCGACGGTTACGAAGCCAACCAGATCAAATAGTTACTAAATTGATCGATCAGCACTCCGCCTTCTTTCATAAAGCTGCCGACAACCAACACCAACCGGTCTCCCAAAAGGAACGGCATAAATGCCAGGGAGACCGACCCGATGATCAGTAGGTTGGAGCCGGCGTCTGACAAATCTGATTTCTTCATTCGGGTAATCCTCACTGGCTAATTCTCACAATCTAGCCGGGCTTTTTGCAGCAAAGAATATGCCTGCAAAAACCTCAGTAATTCGAGAAAACCGCTCGTTTCATTCTGACTTCCTGCCGCCAGCTTGATTGATATTCAGTCAAGGGGATTGATCTCGAGTTGGACCATTACTGAAAGCTTTACGCAAAAACTTTTGTGGCACCGTCCTTGCTCATGTGGCGATTCGGGTCGCGCGTCTCGGACCCGCAATCGAAACTGATTTGGACCAATTAACGATGCCCAGAACAACTCCCAACCGAAACTCTTCCCTGCGCCGGTCCGGCGGGTTCACTACCATCGAACTCGTCGTCATGGCCACCATCCTCGCCGTCGTGACCGCCTTCGGCTTCGTCGGTATAACGAAAGCACGCGCCTCGGTTCGTCTCTCCGGCGCCGCTCGCGAATACGCCTCCTATATAGAACGCGCCCGCATGTTCTCCATCCGCAGTCATGCCGACGACGCGGCGGAGAGAGCCACTATCGCCATCAGTGACGACAAAACAAGTTACGACGTGACGATGGACCTCGACGGCGACGGCGACATGGACACTCGCACGATCATGTTGCCTTCCGACGTCACCTTTGAAACCGTCGAGACGATCTCGTTTGACTGGCGCGGACGCACCGTCAGCATCGTTGGCGGCATTACCACCGCGAACGCACAGGTCTCAATTCGGCTGCAAAACGGTGACGACTCGATCTCGGTCGACGTGACCGGTTCGGGCGACGTCACGGTCGACAGCCTGGTGTTCGACGATTCAGTTCCGAACGTGAGTCTCAACATCGGTGATCTCGCTGCCGGCGCGACGCCCGTACCGACACCTGCGGACGGTTCTTCGCCGGCCAGCCCGACGCCGACACCGGTCCTGCCGATTGACATCACTGACTCGGTCCCGACACCAACTCCGATTCTCGACGAAAACGGTTTGCCAGTGCCGACTCCAACTCCGGCTTCGACACCGACTCCGTCGCCCGTTGCGACACCAACTCCGAATCCGGGAGCCAACCCGACTCCGACGCCCGTAATTCCCTGCACCATCACTGCTGACAAGGTAACGGTGCTGATGACTCTCGAAGGAACGGCCACCATCAAGGTCAGCCACGGTTCCGAATCGAGCGTCTCGGTTTCGGCAACCTCGAGCAAGCCGTCGGACCTTCAGGTAACTCCAGGCGGAAATCAAACAATCGGTGCGGGCGCCACCACAACGTTCACGCTCAAGTCGAAGAAGACGCTGGGTACTTACTCCGTAACGTTCAGCGCGGGCTGTGGCTCGAAGACCGTGCCCGTAATCGTTGTGCTCTAGACCTACGAGGACAAAGTCGCAATGAAAACCAACACTGAAAACCGAAAGAACGAGCGCGGCTTTACGCTGATCGAAACCAGCATCTCGATGGTCGTGATGATGGTCGCCGGTCTCGCAGTCTCATCGCTCTTCGTCTTCTCGATGCAGAACAACGTCGGCGGCAACGAACGAGCCCTCGCGATGGCAGTGGCCCAGCAACAACTCGAGCAACTACGAAGCGTCAGCTTCGAAGACACAACTATGGCTGTCGGAACCACGACCACTACCATCAACAATGGCGATCAACCCTATAGCGTCGTGAAAACCATCACCAGCGAAACGAACCCAAACGGTTCGGCCAAAGAGTTGAGAAAGATCACAGTCGTGGTGACGCCACTGGGCGGCAGCCGTG
>DASUOZ010000645.1:0-2032 GCA_036276375.1 Pyrinomonadaceae bacterium
GAAGTACCTGCTCGAAAACCGCAAATCGCGCGTGCTCGTCGACTGCGGTTTGTTTCAGGGGCTGAAAGAACTGCGCGAACGTAACTGGCAGGATCCGCCATTCGATCCGCGTTCGCTCAACGCCGTCCTGATCACCCACGCACACATCGATCACACCGGCTACCTGCCGCGACTCGTGAAACAGGGCTTTCATGGACCAGTTTACTGCTCGCGCGGCACTGCCGACCTGTTGAAGATTCTCCTGCCTGACTCAGGCCGGTTGCAGGAAGAAGACGCCGACTATCGCAATCGCCACAAACTCACCAAACACGATCCCGCGCTTCCGCTCTACACCGAGAAGGATGCTTATGCTTCGTTGGAACGACTACGCCCGGTCGCAAATGAAGGCGAAGTAGTCAAAGTCGCGTCCGGAATTCACGCGAGTTTCAAAACCGCCGGCCATATTCTCGGCTCGAGCCTGGTGCTGGCCGAGCTCGACGGCGCAGGTGCGGACGCCAAAGGCCGGCGCGTGCTCTTCTCCGGCGATCTCGGTCACTACGATCAACCGATCATTCGCGATCCGAGCCCACCGCCGCCGTGCGACTATCTTCTCGTCGAATCCACCTACGGCGACCGGCTGCACGATCCCGAAGATCCGAAAGTGGCGCTCGCGCGCATTATCAACGACGCCGCCCAACGCAATGCGCCGGTGCTGATTCCGGCGTTCGCCGTCGGGCGCACGCAGGAGATCGTCTACCTGATTCGCGAACTCGAAGACGAGAAAGCGATACCGGTGTTGCCCGTCAGTGTCGACTCGCCGATGGCCGCCGCCGCGACCGCAGCTTACGCCAATCGCAAAGAGGAGCACGACGAGGAATACGCGAGCATCCTGATGCAGAAACGGCATCCGCTGCGAACACATTCGATGGTCAATGCGACCTCGCGTGAAGAGTCGAAGAAACTGAACAGCGCGTCAGGGGCACGTGTGATTATCAGTGCGTCCGGCATGATGACGGGCGGGCGCGTGTTGCATCACGCGTTGCGCATGGTTCCGGACCCGGAAGCAACAATCGTTTTCGTCGGCTTCCAGGCCGCTGGAACAACCGGACGCCGGATACTCGACGGCGAACCGGAAGTTAAGATCATGAAGCAGTGGTTGCCGGTGCGTTGCCGCGTGGCGAAGATTGGCGGCTTCTCCGCGCACGCCGACTGGAAAGAAGTGCTGCGTTGGTTGGAAGGAATGCAGACGGCGGTCCCGAGCCGCACCTTCCCCACGCACGGCGAACCCGAAGCGGCCAACGCGATGGCCGGCCACATCAAAGAACGTTTCGGCTGGAACGTCCACGTGCCGCAGTATGGCGAGCGATTTGAGTTGGTGTAGTAAATTAATAAAGGCATAAACTGAAAAGGAGCATTCATCATTGAGCGTTCTGGTCGATAAATCTACGCGCCTGATCGTGCAGGGCATTACGGGAAAAGAGGGAACGTTTCATACGAAGCAGATGGTTGAGTATGGAACGAACATCGTCGGTGGCGTCACGCCTGGAAAAGGCGGAACAACCCACGAGGGAATTCCCGTCTTCAATTCTGTTGCCGACGCGGTCAAGGAAGCGGGCGCGAATGCTTCCGTGATCTACGTGCCGCCTTCATTCGCTGCCGACGCCATCATGGAAGCGGCCGACGCCGGCATTGCGGTCGTCGTTTGCATCACCGAAGGCATCCCGACGCTCGACATGGTGAAGGTCAAGGAATATTTAAAAGCCAGACCGACGCGGCTGATTGGTCCAAACTGTCCCGGCATCATCTCGCCCGGCAAATGCAAGATCGGAATCATGCCCGGTCACATACATCGCGAAGGCAACATCGGCGTCGTCTCGCGCTCAGGCACGTTGACCTACGAAGCGGTGGGCCAATTGACCACACTCGGTCTTGGCCAATCATCGGCGATCGGTATCGGCGGCGATCCGATCGTCGGCACGACGCACGTCGACGCACTGCGTCTCTTCCAGGCAGATGATGAGACGCTCGGGATCGTCATGATCGGCGAGATCGG
>DASUOZ010000646.1:0-3064 GCA_036276375.1 Pyrinomonadaceae bacterium
AACTGATGACGCGGGTAATTCGACTCAGGCGACGCAAACCGTCACCGTCATCGACAACACCGTGCCCGTGGTGACTCCGCCGCCGCCAACGACCGCCAGCGCAGATGCGACTGGCCAGGCGGCTATTCCGAACGTAGTGGGTACGGCAACGGCCACTGATAACTGTGGACCCACTACATTGATTCAAAGTCCGGCCGCCGGAACGATGGTCGGAGTGGGCACGCATACGATCACGCTCACCGCGACTGATGTGAACGGAAACATCGGCACTGCGACTACGACATTCACTGTCGTTGATACAACAGCCCCGACGCTAACGGCGCCGGCGAACGTCACCGCCAACACAGGCGCCGCTGCCACGTCGTGCGGCACTCTTGTTACCGACGCACAGCTCGGCAGCGCAACTGCTGCCGACAACGCCGGTAGCGTGAGCGTCGCACGCAGTGGCGTTCCCGCAGGCAACATCTTCCCGGTGGGAACGACAACCGTCACCTACACGGCGACTGACGAGGCCGGCAATTCAACGCAGGCGACGCAGACCGTGACAGTGATCGACAACACGCCGCCGGTCGTTGTTGCACCCGCCCCGATCACCCTGAGCGCTGGGCTGAATGGTGAAGCCGCGGTTCCGAATGTGCTCGCGAGCACAACTGCAACCGACAATTGTGGACCAGTCACGCTGAGCCAGAGTCCGCTTGCCGGAACGATGTTGGGACTCGGGACGCATTCGATCACGATTACGGCGACCGATGCAGCCGGAAACACCAGCACGGCCACGACCACCTTTACGGTTACCGGCGGTGGCCTGACGTTCACGTTCAGGTCTCCAGGCGTAGCCACGCGTGGCAAAGTCGCGAAGCTGGAGGCGACGTTCTTCAACACGACCGGCGAGAAGCTGTCAGTCTCGTATGTGGTGCGGTACGTGAGTCCCTGCGGCACGAGCGGCGTGGCCGATAGCAGCGGACCGTTGCCCGTCAACGCCGGTTCCACTCGCGATGTCAATTTCCAGTTCCACGTCCCGACGGATGCGTGCCTCGGGTTGTACACGATGACACTCGAGGTGTACGTGAATGGAGTGTTGACCGGAACAACTCAGGCGGAACTCACAGTGGTCGGGCTGGAAGCACTACGGCGCAAGAAATACTGACGCCGTAAACGCTTCTTTGTGCAGCCTCTGCGTCTTCCTCTCTGTGTGACTGGGTGGTGAAAAGTTTGTGGGGAACGAATAACCACACACCACAGACGACGCAGAGGCTGCACAGGGAAGCGTCAGAGTTCACGTTATTCAACGCGGCTCGTATGGGGACAAAGGGAGCGGGCAAAGCCCGCGATGAAAACCCCCGATAGGACTACTCAGTCGAAGCGCTTTCTTCTTTATTCAACGCGGCGTGGAGGGTGTGCCAGGGAAGGGTGGCGCATTTGACACGAACCGGAAACTCGCGAACGCCTGCGAAAATCTTGAGGTTGCCTAGATTGTTTTCTTCAATCTCTTCATCGAGGTCGCCCGTCACCATCGAGTGAAACTCGCTAAACAATTCCTCCGCCTGTTCCCTGCTCTTACCCTTCACGGCCTGCGTCATCATGCTTGCCGCGGCTTTGGAAATCGCACAGCCGGAGCCTTCAAACGCAATCTCCTTCACAGCGTCGCCCTCAACGTCGAGATAAACGGTCAGGTGGTCGCCGCAAAGCGGGTTGAAACCCTCCGCAGTATGATTCGCGTGCTCAAGCTTGCGGAAGTTGCGCGGCTTCTTGTTATGGTCGAGGATGACCTGCTGGTAGAGTTCGCTTAATTCAGACATGGGCCAATCAACTAAAGATCTCGATCACGCGTTCGATGGTGCGCGCCAGAACGTCGACCTCTTCCTTCGTATTGTAGAACGCGAACGACGCGCGCGCCGTCGCGGGCACATTGAACCGCTGCATCACGGGTTGCGCACAATGATGACCGGCGCGAACCGCGATTCCCTCCTGGTCCAGGATCGTGCCGATGTCGTGCGGATGAATGTCGTCTATCACGAACGACAGCACGCTGGCTTTGTCCTTTGCCGTACCAATGATACGCACGCCTTCGATTGCGGAGATCCGCTCGGTCGCGTAACGCAGCAACGCGGCTTCGTGGGCAGCCGCCTGCTCCCGGCCAATGCTGTTCAGGTAGTCGATCGCCGCACCCAATCCGATTTGCGAGGCAATCGCCGGCGTGCCTGCCTCTAATTTGTTCGGCAAATCCGCGTAGACGGTTTTCTCAAACGTGACGGTCTTGATCATGTCGCCGCCGCCCTGAAACGGATTCATCTTCTCGAGCAGTTCAGCCTTGCCGTAAACGATGCCGCTACCGGTCGGCGCGTACATCTTGTGACCGGAAAACACGTAAAAGTCAGCGTCGAGGTCCTGCACATCCACCGGCATGTGCGGCGCCGCCTGCGCGCCGTCGACTATCACGGGAATGCCGTATTTGTGCGCCTGCGCGATCATCTGCTTAACGGGATTAATCGTGCCGAGCGCGTTTGAAACATGAACCACGCCAACCAGTTTTGTCCGCTCATTCAGCAGCGCGTCGTACTCGTCAAGCAGCAACTCGCCCGCGTCGTTCATCGGAATGACACGCAACCGCGCGCCCTTCTCTTCGCAGAGCATCTGCCACGGGACGATGTTGGCGTGATGCTCCATCGCCGAGATGATGATCTCATCACCTTCGCCGATGAACTTGCGGCCGTAGCCGTACATCACGAGGTTGATGCCTTCAGTGGCGCCACGCACAAAGATGCACTCGCGCGCCTCGCGAGCGTTGATGAAACGCTTCACTTTCTCGCGCGCGCCTTCGTACGCGGTCGTAGCTCGCTGGCTGAGGTAATGCACGCCGCGATGAATGTTTGAGTGTTCCTGTTCGAGATAGACGCTGCCGCGATCGATCACCACTTGCGGCACTTGCGATGAAGCAGCGTTGTCGAGGTAGACGAGCGGCTTGCCGTTAACCGTTTGATGCAGCACCGGAAAGTCGGCGCGGATACGTTCAACGTCCCAGGTAACTTCGGCAGGTGCCACTGAATCAACCGCTTGTACCATA
>DASUOZ010000647.1:0-5802 GCA_036276375.1 Pyrinomonadaceae bacterium
GGACGCGATCGCGCTGCTGGGTTTTGGTGGATTGTGGCTCGGATTATTTGCGTGGCAGTTGAGCACGCGCGCAGTGATACCCATCAACGATCCGCAGTTTGATTCAGTGATGGCCACGGATGTGCACAGATGACACGGAAAGAAAAGGGTAACGGTCATAAGACTGAAACGCCCGACGTTTCGCATATTCGCAACGTCGAGGTCACGCACGAGGCGAGCGACGTCAGCGTGCGCGGTGTGGGCATGTTTGTCGTCGTGCTGACGATCGCGACGATCGTCGTCTCAATCGGCATGTGGGTATTGTTTCTTTACTTCAACGCGCAGGAAGCAAAAGAGCGTCGCCCGGGTCCGATGGCTTTGTCGCAGGATGAACGGCTCCCGCCCGAACCGCGTCTGCAAGTGGCGCCCGGTTTCGAGGTGACGCTCCAAACCGGCGAGAGAGTCAACCTTCAGAATAAGCCGCCGCAGTCCGAGTATTGGGTTTTGCGAGAAGAGTGGGAGAAAGAGCTGCGCGGAGAATTGAAAGATCAAAACGGCAACCAGGTCGCGATTCCGATCGAACAGGCGATCGATCAGGTCGTTTCCGGCCAGGGTTTGCCGACCAGTTCCAAGAGCGCGCCCGGAAAAGTTCAGGACTACGCGATCGATATACCGACCGCCTGGAGCTCCGGACGCCAGACTGAGAAGAAATTGCAATGAAAACCAGCGGGAAAGTTTTGCCAGGGAAGTTTTTGTTAGCGGGTTGGTTATTGGTAATTGCGTGGGCCGGTGTGGCCGCGCAGTCACCGCCCGGACCAAGTTCGCCGCTTTACGGCGCGCGCCCGTCGAGTGGAAATCCCTCGACCGGGTTACCGGACGCTTTGCAGGAAGTGAAGATCGAACAGAAACTCGATCAGCAACTCCCGCTCGACCTCGTCTTTCGCGATGAAAGCGGCCGTGAAGTCAAACTCGGCCAGTATTTCGGCCAGAAGCCCGTCGTGCTCGCGTTCGTTTACTACGATTGTCCGATGCTCTGCACGCAAATCCTGAACGGTATGGTCTCGTCGTTTCGCGTGTTGCCGTTTCAAATCGGCAACGAGTTTGACGTGGTGACGATCAGCTTCGATCCGCGCGAGACTCCGGAGCTCGCCGAGAAGAAGAAAAAAGTTTACGTGAATTACCTGCCGGAGAAGATGCGCGCCGGCGCCGCGAACGGCTGGCACTTTCTGACCGGCGATCAGGAAAACATCGCGAAGATCACTGACGCCGCGGGCTTCCGTTACCGCTACGATGAGAAGACGGAACAGTTTGCTCACGCCAGCGCGATCATGGTGACCACGCCGCACGGAAAACTATCGCGTTACTACTACGGCATCGAGTACGCGCCTCGCGATCTGCGCCTCGGTTTGATCGAGTCCTCGGCAAACAAGATCGGCTCGCCCGTCGAGCAGTTACTGCTTTATTGCTACCACTACGATCCGGCCACGGGTAAATACGGCCTCGTTGTGATGCGAGTCATGCGGATTGCCGGCGTGCTTACTTTACTGGGAATCGCTGCCATGCTGTTCCTACTTAAAGCCCGGAATCGCATGAGCCCGACACCGAAGACTGGGGGAGCAGCACTGTAATGCAGTCGTGGATTCCACTGATTCCGGAGAGCGCCTCCAGTTTTTCATGGAAGGTTGACGCGCTCTACTTTTATTTGGTGGGCGTGACGCTTTTCTTTGCACTGCTGATCTACATCGGTCTGATCTTTTTTACCGTCCGCTATCGACGGCGCACGCCTTACGAAATCCCGCGGCCCATTGCCGGTTCGCACAAACTGGAAACTATCTGGACAATCATTCCCTTCGTCATTGCGATGACGATGTTTGGTTGGGGCGCGCGGGTCTATTTCGAGCAATACAAACCGCCGGAGAATGCGATTGAGATCTATGTTGTCGGTAAGCAGTGGATGTGGAAACTGCAGCATGCTACCGGTCAGCGCGAAATCAACGAGCTACACGTGCCCGTCGGCCGCAAAGTGAGATTGATCATGACCTCGGAAGACGTGATTCACGATTTCTTCGTGCCCGCCTTCCGCACGAAAGCCGACGTCGTTCCGGGCCGCTACACCACCATGTGGTTTGAAGCCACCAAGCCGGGCAAATATCACCTGTTCTGCGCGGAATACTGCGGTATGAACCACTCGGGAATGATCGGGTCAGTCTATGTGATGGAGCCAAGAGACTTTGATAATTGGCTGGCCGGCAACACGGGCTCGAGTACGCCAGCCGCCGCGGGCCAACAGCTATATCAAACGCTTGGGTGCGTCTCCTGTCACGGTGCAAACGGAGAAGGTGGACGCGGCCCGACACTCGCCGGCTTGTTTGGCAGAGCCACACCGCTCGAGGGCGGACAAACAATCAACGCGGATGAGGCTTACATTCGCGAGTCGATTCTGAATCCGGGCGTTAAGATCGTCGCCGGCTTTACGCCGATCATGCCTACGTTTCAGGGCCAGGTCACAGAAGATCAGTTAGTACAGTTAATCGCATTTATAAAATCGTTGCCGGGAGGAACCGGGGCACCAGGTGCAGCGCCTGACGCATCGCCTGCGGCGTCCGCGCCCCTTCCATCGCCGCGGACAGCAAGTTCGCCATCAGGTTCTCCCACGGAAAACGTGAGATAGCGTGGGTAAGTTTTTATGCAACCAATAGAGTCATTCGAAGTACCGGTGCCACCGAAGGTCAACTACATCAACGCCAAATATGGCTTGAAATCGTGGTTGTTGACCAAAGACCACAAGCGCATCGCGCTGCTTTATCTCGGCTCGATCACTTTCTTCTTCTTCATCGGTGGCCTTTATGCCTTGATGATCCGCCTGGAGCTGCTGACCCCGCAGGGCGACTTGATGGAGTCGACCACTTACAACAAGGTCTTCACGCAGCACGGCATCATAATGATCTTTTTCTTCCTCATCCCGTCGATACCGGCGACGTTGGGAAACTTCCTGATCCCAATGATGATCGGAGCAAAAGATCTCGCGTTTCCCAGGATAAATCTGCTCAGTTGGTACGTTTACCTGATCGGCGGCATTATCACGATCTACGCGCTGCTCGCCGGCGGTGTCGACACAGGTTGGACCTTCTACACGCCTTTCAGCACGACGTTTTCCAACTCGTATGTGGTTGCGACCGGTCTCGGAATCTTTATTAACGGCTTCTCGTCGATTCTGACCGGACTAAATTTCATCGTCACGATTCACACGATGCGCGCGCCGGGCATGACCTGGTTTCGCATGCCGCTCTTTCTGTGGTCACACTACGCAACCAGCCTGATCATGATCCTCGGCACGCCCGTCGTCGCCATCACGATCCTGTTGCTGGCGTTTGAAAGGGTTTCGGGTGTCGGTATCTTTAACCCTGCACTCGGCGGCGATCCGGTCTTGTTTCAACACCTGTTCTGGTTCTACTCGCACCCGGCCGTCTACATCATGGTCCTGCCGTCGATGGGCGTGGTCAGTGAGTTGGTCGCAAACTTTTCACGCAAAAACATCTTCGGCTACAGCTTCGTCGCGTTTTCGAGTCTGGCGATTGCGGTGTTCGGTTTTCTCGTGTGGGGACATCACCTGTTTGTGGCGAGCCAGTCTGTTTACGCGGGAATGATCTTCTCGTTCCTGAGTTTCGCGGTGGCCATACCTTCCGCAATCAAGGTGTTCAACTGGACCGCCACGCTTTACAAGTCGTCGATCTCTTACGACACGCCGATGCTTTATGCCCTCGGGTTCATTGGCCTGTTTACGATCGGCGGCATGACCGGGTTGTTTCTGGCGTCGCTCGCGGTTGACGTTCACGTTAGCGACACGTACTTCGTCGTCGCTCACTTTCACTACATCATGGTGGGTGGCGCCATGATGGGTTATCTCGGCGGCCTGCACTACTGGTGGCCGAAGATTAGCGGACGCATGTATCCCGAAGGCTGGGGCAGATTCAGCGCACTCGTGATCTTCGTCGGGTTCAACCTGACGTTTCTGCCGCAGTT
Source organism: Pyrinomonadaceae bacterium (assembly GCA_036276375.1). Classification (GTDB taxonomy): domain Bacteria; phylum Acidobacteriota; class Blastocatellia; order Pyrinomonadales; family Pyrinomonadaceae; genus PSRF01. Next base: position 4,003 of record DASUOZ010000647.1, read on the forward strand.
TGTGGCCGGTTATCTGGGCATGCCACGCCGTTATCACGCGTACCCGCCCGAGTTTCAGGTGTTCAATGTGCTTTCGACCGCGGGCGCTTCGATTCTCGGTTTCGGAATGTTGATTCCGGCGATCTATTTCGTCTGGTCGATGCGTTACGGTCGTCACGCCGGGTCGAATCCATGGAACTTGCCGGGACTCGAGTGGCGCACGCAGTCGCCGCCACCTACCGAGAATTTCGAAGTCACGCCGATAGTGACGTGGGAAGCTTACGAATTCGCGCCACCTGAAGAGACGGAAGTGGTTGGAAAGTTTGGTCCGGAACCCGAACGGATTTAGTGAGGAGTCGAGCTTGATCGAGAGCCACGCAACAACAGAAGGGATCCACGGTCACCCGGCGCTCCAGCATCATTTCGAGAACATGGAGCAGCAGCGCGAGGCCGGCACCATCGGCATGTGGGTCTTCCTCGTCACGGAAATCATGTTCTTCGGCGGGATGTTTCTCGCCTACGCGCTTTACCGGTCGTATTACCCGGCGTCGTTTGCCTCTGCGAGTAACCACCTCGATATCACGCTCGGCGCCGTGAACACGGCGGTGCTGATCGTGAGCAGTTTTACGATGGCGCTGGCGGTTTACTTCACGCAGGTCGGTAAGCAACGACCGCAAGTGATCTGTTTGGCGTTGACGCTGGTTTTGGGTCTCACGTTTTTGGGGATCAAAGCCGTCGAGTATCACGACAAGTACACCGATCACTTGATTCCGGGACGTTTGATACCGAGCGCGCCGTTTGGTCCGGCTGTGCAGGAAGAAGGACAACCGCTCGATCACCACAAGGTACACTTGTTGCCCGGCGCGACGCTGCCGCAAGTGGAAATGTTCTACTGGATCTACTTCGCGATGACGGGCATGCACGCGCTGCACATGATCATCGGCGCCGGCTTGTTAACGTTTCTCCTTATTTACTCGATCAAGGGGCGCTTCGATCCGGAGTATCACAGCCCGGTCGAGATAGTCGGGCTTTACTGGCACTTTGTCGATATTGTTTGGATCTTTCTGTTTCCGTTGCTGTACCTGCTCGGTCGACACTTCGAGCACGGATAGGTTGGTATGAGCGAACACATCGTTCCGGTAAAAGTTTACCTCGCGATCTTTCTGGCGCTGCTGGTGGGGACGGCGTTAACTGTCGTCGCCGCGTTTATTGATTTTCCGTGGCGGCTCAATACGATCGTGGCCCTCACCATCGCTACGATAAAGGCGACGCTGGTCGTGCTCTACTTCATGCACGTTCGCTATGGCACGCGACTCGTTTGGGTGATCGTGGCTTCAGCGCTGTTTTGGATGGCTATTCTGTTCGCTTTTACGTTCAGCGACTACTTTACCCGCGAGTGGCTCTCGACCGGCTACTGAGTCCCTACTGTGGAACGTCACTCCGATGTAGCGACGCCTGTTTCACTTCGATCAACCGTTTACAGGATGGACAGTTGAGCCGAATCGTGGCGTCAGACGTTTTGATCGGCGCGGCGCAGTAGGGGCAGACGCCGTCGACGTCGTTGCGTTGAAAGAGGTCGCGCATCATGAACACGGGCAGGATAAGCCCGGCGAGCAGTAACGGAATGCCGAAGATCAGGCCAATCGTGGCGCTCTGACCAAACGTCAGGCTGATAACCAGGCCCGCAAGAAAAAGTACGAGGCCGACAGTAATGCTGAATGAGAAGCTGTAAGCACTATCGAAAGTGCGGCCGGGTTTGGCAACTTCCGGTCTATTCTGATTCATTTGAAGACCTCCTGGAGGGTTGGTAGGACTTTATCA
>DASUOZ010000648.1:0-3894 GCA_036276375.1 Pyrinomonadaceae bacterium
TGAATTGCGGCTCCTCGATCAAGCGAATCGTTCACGGAGGACGGTCGACGTATTACTGTCCCCGTTGCCAACGCAAATAACTTCCTAAATACCAATTTGTGCTACTCGGCGAGTAACACTTTACGGCACTTTGAGTCCGAATGGGCCCTACTCCTCTTGCTCGCCTCCCGAATACGGAAAGTTTTCCGCCAGTACCGCACGCATCTTCACGTGACCGTACAAGAGCTCGAGAAACGTAAGAAACCGGTGTAAAAGCGGCTTCGACTCGAGGTTGTTCTCGATCGCCGTGATGACTTCCAGCGCCAGGCTCTCGTAGCCGCGCCAGTCTTTGTACATCAGGTAATGCATGCTGCCGTCGCGGAATTCCAGAATGCGATCGACTACCGTGCGCAACACGTCGGGATCCGAATTGGCTTGTGAAAGCCTCACAAAACGCATCAGCGACGACAGGTCTTTGCAGAGCACCAGCGACTGTTTGAGGCGCGATTCGATGTCGTTGAAAAGCGAGCTGGCGTCGAGCTGAGGATTGAAAACCTGAAGCAGCGTGATGGTCGATTGCTGGAAGCAGTTGGTCAAGAGACCGTGGGCGTGAAGTATTTTTCCGTAGACGATGGGGGTCGAGTGTTCGGTAACGCCGCGGACGAGTTCACGTTCGAAAATACGGCGTAAATCGTGGGTAATTCCGTAAATTATGCCGTCGAGGACCTCGTGGAGGCGGTCGGTGCCGGCAGCCGCTTTCATCGCTCTCGCTTCAATGAAATCAACGAGTGACCGCGCTTCGAATTCGAGCACTTCGAGGAGCGAAAGGCTCTCCATCAAGGTGTCGAGTTTGTGCAGGTTGTTTTCGATCCGGTCGAGCCAGTCGAAAAAACGGAGCATTTCGTTGAGGATAGTTTGGGTGGCGTCGCGGAGATCGCGATCTTGAATGCCATTGACGACCTGACTGACGGCGTTCTTGAGGTTCGCCTGTACCTCCCGTTGAGTTTCGGTCTGCGGGTCGCAGATGACCTCCTGTGAAACCAGTGGTAACTGGGGGTCGGGCTCGGGATTGATAGGCGCGAGGACTGTGGACATCATAAAGTCTCCTTGAGGGACGGGGCGCATAGAGGCCGGGGCACGACTGCCGGTGGTCCAAAGCGCAAGGCCCGTGCCACGCAGCCAGCGGCAAGCGATGGGTTGACATCTGCTACGGCTGCGCCGCCGGATGTGCGGCGAGGCTACGCCTCCCCGTAGGTGTTTGGGAAAAAGAATAGGGGCTCGGCCCCTGGTATGGCCTCCGGCCCAAAGGGCAGAGCCCGAACCCAGGGCATAGCCCAGTTGATTTAATAGCTCCTCCGGCGGCGAAGCCGCGACGAGAGCCTCTGATCAGTTAACTTAATCGGGGCGGATGACGTAGCCGCGGCGGGATTTGATGGTTAGACCGGCGCGGCGGGAGAGAACTTCGAGGCGGCGATATTCGAGAGGGCCCGTGGAGGCAAGCGGCGGCACCGGTTTGTAACTCATCACGTACTGCGCGTTAATGTCGCGGGCGACCTCATGCGCCTCGCGGATCATTTCATCCGCCGATTCGGGTAACCAGAGGTTCCCGCCAGTCTCTTCCGCAACGGCATTGAACTCCTCCGAACGTTCGACGAGCGCCGGCTTGATGCCTTTGCGCCCAAACAACAGATCGATGTCGAGCACGAATCCGCCTTTGTTTTTCAAGTGTGTTTTGAGGTCAGGCGTCGGATCGCCCTTGAGTTGCGTGCGTGGCAATGCCTCGATCAACTCCGGCGCGACGGCGCTCTTCACACGCGGACGCGTCGGCTCGGGCGCCGACACTTTCGATCCCAGCGCAGCGTAGCTGATCACGTGCAACGTGACGTTCGCCGCGATCAGCGCTCGGTACGCCTCGGACAAGTCAGACTGTTCGTGCCTGCCGTCAACGCCATCCGAGATCAGCACGAGGTGACTGTTACCCGTTTGCACGTTCGCAAACTCCGCCATCGCCGCTAACAACCCCGCCTGCAAAGCGCTGCGCTTCGCCGGAAACAGTTGCTCCAATGACTTGAGCGCGTCAGCCTGCGAATTGGTCCATGGCTGCAACAACTCCACGCGGTTACTCACCTGCATCACCGCAATTCGATCTTCCGGCTTCAAATCCGCGATCAGCGCCGCCGCCACTTCGCGCGTAAGCCGAACGTTCTTCGCGCGATTCAGCTCCTCACCGGTATCGAGCAACAACAACACACTCGCCGGCATGCGAAACACACTCTTGAGCGGCTGCGCAATTCCGTTGTCCCGCACCAGCACATCAGCGAGCTCGACAGTCGGATCAAACCGGCCGTTTGCATCTTTCGCCGTTATCGGAATACGAACTTCTTCAATTACGACCTTGATCGTATCCTGGGCCGCGGCCGTGGTTACGACCACAAACGAAAAGATCACTACCAAGGCCAGCCGCCCAATAACACAGTTCATCGCGAACACCTCCAAACTACAGGTTCGTTACGATGAAATCCGTCATCATCTGCCGCATGTGCTTTAACAGGAGTGGATCCGTCACGCCGTGGCGCGATTTCGGATACAACATCAACTCAAACTGCTTCCCGGCCTTCTGCAATTCGTAAACGAACTGAATTGTATTTTGCATGTGCACGTTGTCGTCAATGGCGCCGTGAATCAGCAACAGCTTCCCGTGCAGATCCTTCGCGGCGTGCAACGGCGAGCTCTTCCGGTAGCCTTCGGGATTGTTCTGCGGCGTCCCCATGTAGCGCTCGGTGTAAATGCTGTCGTAGTCGCGCCAATCAGTAACGCTCCCACCGGCGATTCCCATCTTGAACGACTTGCTGTGCGTGAGCGCGTAGCTCGTCATGAAGCCGCCGTAACTCCAGCCCCAAATACCGATGCGCGAGCCGTCAACGTAAGCTTGCGATTTCAACCACGTCAGACCATCTTCCAGATCGCGCAACTCGAGCTCGCCGAAGTTCCTGTAAACCGGCCACGTCGATTCGACGCCCTTGCCGCTCGCTGTGCGGTTGTCGCAAACCCAGATGAGGTAGCCCTTCTGCGCCAGCATCTGGTGCCACATGTACGTGGTCGAGCCCCACGCGTTTCGCACCTGCGGCGCGTGTGGCCCACTGTAGGTAAAACTCATCACCGGATACTTCTTGTTTGGATCGAAGTCCGGCGGCTTAATCATCATCGCCTCCATGACGAACCCGTCGCGCGTTTTGACCTGCAAGAGATCTACCGCGCCCAGCTTGTACTGCTTCAGCGCGTCGACCTTGTTTTCCGCAATGACGCGGACGAGCTTTCCGGTCGCATCGTATAGCCGCGTTTGTGACGGTGTGTTGAGATCGCTCCAAACGTCCATGAAGTAGGTGTTCGTAGGACTGAAATCGACGCGGTGCGAGCCTTCCGTGGTCGTCAGACGTTGCAACGCCGAGCCGTCGAGTTTTACTCGATAAGCGTGCGGTGCGATGTGGCTGTGCTCCGTGCCGGTGAAGTAGATGAAACCATTCTGTTCATCCACACCTTCGATCGAGCGCACTTCCCACTTTCCATCCGTGATCTGCTTCAACAACTTCCCCTCAGCCGAGTAGTGATACAAGTGCTCCCAACCACTCCGCTCGCTGGCCCAGATAAACGATCCGTCTTTCAACCAGATTGGGTTTTCGTTTATGCCAACCCACGCCTTTGAGGTTTCATGAATGATGTTTGTCGATTTACCGTCGCGCGCGTCCGCAAAGTTAACGTCCAAAAACGTCTGTTCACGGTTCTGCGCCTGGTAGACCACTTTCTTGCTGTCGGGTGTCCACGCAACGCGCGAGATCAACAGATCTTCCGGCTGATATTTAAAGGTATCGATCCAGCGAATATCACCACCCGCAGCGTTGACCACGCCTAACTTCA
>DASUOZ010000649.1:0-2101 GCA_036276375.1 Pyrinomonadaceae bacterium
CACGGCGTAGGCATGTGCCAGGTCGGCGCGTATGGATTGGCGAAACAGGGTTGGTCGTACGAGCAGATTTTGAAAGCCTATTACACGAACATTGAACTCACGCGGATGTATTGACGAAGTACTTTTCTGTGCGCTTCTCACGTAATCAGATCATCGGTGGACTGCTGTTGCTCGCGCTCATGTGGGCGGTCGCGATTTTCCGCGTGCTATCCTCAGGCACGTGAGCGCAGACACGATTCAGCGTCCCGTTATCGCCATTGTCGGACCGACAGCGTCAGGCAAAAGTACGCTCGGGATTGGAGTCGCGCTCGAAATCAACGGCGAGATCATCAACTGCGACTCCGTTCAGGTCTACCAGGAGATCCAGGTCGCCACCGCCAAAGTCCCACTCGAAGAACGCAAGGGCGTGCCGCATCACCTGATCGACTTCGTTCCACCGTCGATCAACTACACTGCCGTCGAATGGGCCCGCGAAGCCGCCAAAAGGATCGACGAGATCGAAAGTCGCAGACGCGTTCCGCTGCTCGTCGGCGGCACCGGCTTTTACCTGCGCGCGTTGCGAAACCCATTCTTCATCAGTCCGCAAACAGACGAGTCACTGCGTCAACGTCTAAACACGATGCGCGAAAAGCACGGCGCCGAATACCTGCATCGCGTTCTGCGTCGGCTCGACGCGCGCGCCGCCGCTCAACTCTACCCACGCGACTGGCCGCGCGTGCAGCGCGCTATCGAGGTCTACGTGCAAACCGGACGTTCGATTGTGGACCAGAAGGGCGACCGGCCCGAAGCGCACGAGAGCTCGCGGCGACTGCGTATTCTCGCGCTGAATCCGCCGCGGGCCGAACTTTACGAACGCATCAACCAGCGCACCGAAGCGCATTTCGACGCCGGACTCGTCGGCGAGGTCCAGGCGCTGCTGAGCCGCGGTGTGCCGCCGAATTCGAACGCCCTGGGCGCTCACGGATACCGCCGGGTGGTCGAATTTCTACAGGGCAAACGTGACCTTCCGAGTGCTGTCGAACAGACAAAACTCGACGTGCGCCACTATGCCAAGCGCCAATTGACATGGTTTCGCCATGAAGCGGGAGTCGAGTGGTTCGATGGTTTTGGTGAGGAAAAGTCCGTTTTGGCCTGTGTTTTGGCGGCTCTCGCAGTTGGACCACGGGCCAAATAATCATGTTTCTCTCACATCTCCGCCCGACTCTTGTCAGTCAACGAGCCGTGTTGTAATCTGATTGCAACCAACGCGCTTTAACAGGATCCATACCGGGCTTCAAAAAAATGTCGGACGGCAAACAGGCACCGCAGAATATTCAGGACGCCTTTCTCAACACTGTACGTCGAGAGAAGACCGCGGTAGTGGTCTATCTGCTCAACGGCGCCAAGCTCAGCGGCCGCATTCGCAGCTTCGATAAGTTTTCGGTGCTGCTCGAATCCGGCTCTCAGGAACAGCTCATTTTCAAGCACGCCATTTCGACCATTTCTCAGTCGCGGCGCGGCACTGGCGAACTACATCCGCACGCCAATGCCGAGGCCAGCCCGCGCGAAGTTCGCGCCGACGACGCAAGCTCGCATGGCGCGTGACATTCCCTTGCTTCTAGGTTATGTATGAACGAACCACCGGCTTCATCGGTGGGATTGTCCAAGAACCGGACCGCCTGAGAAAGAATCCCAACCCAGAGGGACTTGTGCCTGGAACTTTCATTACCTTCGAAGGTATCGACGGAAGCGGTAAATCCACTCAACTGAAACTCCTGAACAGTTTTTTGCGTGCTCGCGGTTGTGAAGCAGTGGTGACTCGTGAGCCCGGCGGGACCAGGCTCGGACTGCGACTGCGTGAAGCGCTGCTCGACGCGATGGAAGAAGTCGATCCGTTAACCGAATTACTAGTTTTCGCCGCCGATCGTGCGCAACACGTGCGCCGCAAACTGCTTCCGGCACTGGCAAGCGGCGCAGTAGTGATTTCGGACCGCTACGCCGACGCTACCGTCGCGTATCAAGGCGCCGGCCGCGGCTTTCCTCCGGAGCTTATTTCGCAAATCGTGCAACTCGCAACCGGCGGTCTGAAACCCGACCTCACGCTGCTCTTCGACGTTTCGAT
>DASUOZ010000650.1:0-3395 GCA_036276375.1 Pyrinomonadaceae bacterium
CCATCGTTGATCATCGAGTCGACCAGTTCGCCGTTGCCCAGGCGATAACCCTCGCGCGCTTTCCGAATCAGGTACGGAGCGTTGCTCATCGATTCCATGCCGCCGGCAACCACGATCTCCGTGTCGCCGAGTTGCACGCCCTGCGCCGCCATCATCACCGCTTTCAAACCCGAACCGCAGACCTTGTTCACTGTCACGGCGGAAACGGTGTTTGGTAGTCCGCCATTCAAAGCGGCTTGTCTGGCAGGGTTCTGGCCCAGTCCTGCCTGGATCACACAACCCATGATTACCTCATCGACGTCTTCGGGCTTCACACCTGCGCGCTTCACCGCTTCACGCACCGCGATCGCGCCAAGCTGCGGCGCGGAAAATCCCTTTAGCGAACCCAGAAATTTTCCCACCGGTGTGCGCGCCGCGCTGATAATTACCGCTTCGTTCAGTTCCGGCATTTCAAACTCCCTTATGTTAGACTTGCTCCGATATTAGACTTTCTTTCGTTATTCATAAAGCATGCAAGCACTGATTCTGGCCGGCGGTAAAGGTACGCGCCTTCGTCCGTTAACTGTTTACACTCCGAAACCGATCGTTCCTATCTGTAATCGACCGTTTCTGCTCTACCAGATCGACACTCTGCGCCGCGCGGGAATCGTCGATATCACACTGTCGCTTTCTTATCAGCCAAACAAGATCGAACAACTGCTCGGCGATGGCTCCGATTACGGCGTAAAACTAAAGTACACCGTCGAGCCGCAGCCGATGGGAACTGCCGGCGCTTACAAATTCGCCGAAGATTTGATTCGCGAACCAACGGTCGTTTTCAACGGCGACATCCTGACCGACCTCGATCTCAAAGCCGTCATTCGCGAGCACAACGAACGCAACGCAACCGCGACGATCGTATTGACGCCGGTCGAAAACCCGCAGAGCTACGGTCTGGTGGAAACCGAAAAAGACGGCAGTATCCACCGCTTTCTCGAGAAACCAAAAGTCGACGAGATCACGTGCAACACGATCAATGCGGGCACGTACATTCTCGAGCCCAAAGTGCTCGACTTTCTGCCCGCTGGTGAGAACTATTCATTCGAGTACGGTCTGTTTCCCGATCTGCTGAAACGCAAAGAGCCGTTCTTCGCGCACATTCCGCCGCGCACTTACTGGATCGACATCGGCACGCCCGAACGCTATCTCCAGGCGCATGCGGATCTGCTCGCGAATCGCGTCACGCGCATTCACGTAAAGGAGCGCCGCGGACAATTTGACGCCGCAACAGTCGCGGAGATTGACGAGTTGTCGATGATCGGCGACGACTGCCAGATCAAACCCGGCGCGCAGATCATTAATTCCGTTCTCGGACCGGGCTGTTTTGTTGAAGAACGTGCGCGCGTCGAGAACTCGGTCATCTGGCCGCACACCCGCATCGGCACGACGGCCACCATCGTCGGCGCGATCGCCGGCCGCGGCTGTCACATCGGGCGTTCCGCTGTAGTTGGTCCAGGCAGCGTTCTCGGCGACAAGACCTCGTTGACCGACTATACGATCACGGGCGGAACAATTACCGGCGGAGGTCGAACGGAGTGAGCGACGCGCCGGTGCAGATAAAATTCGGCACGGACGGCTGGCGCGCGATCATCGCACGCGAGTTTACGTTTGTGAACGTCGAGCGTGTCGCGCAAGCGTACGCGGATTTTTTGAGCGGCGAAGTAGGGGATGGACATAAGCCGTTTGTCGTGATCGGATTTGATCGCCGCTACCTATCGGAGAAGTTTGCGGCGCGCACGGCCGAAGTGATGGCCGGAAACGGATTTCAGATCGCGCTGTTCGGCGAAGCGCAGCCGACGCCGTTGATCTCCTGGGCCGTGAAAGATCTCGGCGCGAACGGCGGTGTGATGATCACGGCGTCGCACAATCCGGCGACCTTCAATGGTTTCAAGATCAAAGCGCCGTGGGGCGGCAGCGCCGCTCCGGAAACGACGCACGCAGTCGAACAGCTTGTCGACGCGACCGCGCCGAAAAAAGCGACTGTCAGTGACGATGGTCACCAACTGCTCGACGCTCCCACAGCTCGTTACCGCGAGCAGATCGCTTCGTACATCGATCTCGAACGGCTGAAAAACGCGAGCGGGAAAGTAATCGTCGATCCGATGCACGGTTCGGCCGGACGCTGGGTCGAGAGTTTTTTGACCGGCGGCACACTGGGCGTCGAAACGATTCGTGACTATCGCGATCCCCTGTTCGGCGGCGTCAATCCCGAACCGATCGATCAGAACCTCGCGCCACTGAAGCAACGCGTCACCAAAACAAAAGCATTGGTTGGGCTGGCAACGGACGGCGACGCCGATCGCGTCGGTGCGGTAGACGAAAGCGGCCGCACGATGACGATGCACGACGTCGTGCCGTTGCTGTTGCTGCATCTCGCGCGTGTGCGAAAGATGACGGGTGCGGTGGTCGTCACGGTTTCTCAGTCAGTGTTGACGAAACGCATCGCCGAGGCGATGGGCCTCAAGGTTTATGAAACGCCGATCGGGTTTAAGTACATTGCCGACCTGATGTTGAAGGACGACATTCTGCTCGGCGCGGAAGAGTCAGGCGGCATCGGCGTCAAGGGCCACATTCCGGAACGCGATGGCGTGCTGAATTCACTGCTCTTTCTCGAGTCGATCGTCAGCGCGGGTAAGCCGCCATCGCAGATGCTTGCGGATTTGCATCGCGAGTTTGGCGAGTTTCATTTTGGTCGCCGCGATCTGCACATGCCGGTGAGCCGCGGACAGGAGCTGGTTGCCCAACTCTCGCAAAATCCTCCCGCTGACTTCGCGTCGTTTGCCGTGAGCAAGGTTGAAACAATGGACGGCGCGAAGCTGATCTTCGACGACGAGTCGTGGCTGCTGTTTCGGCAGTCAGGCACCGAGCCCGTCCTGCGTTTGTATTCAGAAGCCACTTCGATCGAGAAGATGAACACGTTGCTCGACGCCGCGCGGGAGCTGGTGAAGTAATTGCCAATTGTCAATTTACCGGCTGGCTTAAATCGGCAATCGAAAATCGACAATGACCTATGCCAGAACTTCCCGAAGTCGAACACGTTGTTCGGGCGCTGCGGCCGATCGTCACCGGCCGGCGCATTCTCGCCGCTGAACTGAACCTGAAACGAATCGCGCCCGAGCTCTCGCGCGTCGCTTTCGGCCGGCAACTGCGCGACGTCGTGATCACCGGCGTCGGCCGGCGCGGCAAGTACATCCTCTTCGAGCTCGAACAGGGCCGCGTACTCACGACTCACCTGCGCATGACGGGAAAGTTTGTCGCGCTCACAACCGACGAATCACTACCACCGTACGCGCACGTTGTTTTCTATCTCGATGACGAGCGGCGTCTCGTCTTCTGCGACATGCGACAGTTTGGCC
>DASUOZ010000651.1:0-2191 GCA_036276375.1 Pyrinomonadaceae bacterium
CCGATTGAAGCCGTTAGTGACAACGAAGCTGCCGTGCGCGATGCCGACATCATCGTGACAGCGACCTCGGCGCACGAGCCGGTGATCAGCCGAGATTGGATCATCGGCGGCGCGCACATCAACGCGATCGGAACGCACTCACCGCAATCGCGCGAGATCGACACGGCGACGATGGCGGCTGCACGCATCTTTGTCGACCGGCGCGAGTCGGCGTTGAACGAAGCGGGTGACTATCTGCTCGCCGCGCGGGACGGCGCTGTTACGCCCGAGAGCATTGTGGCTGAGATCGGAGAGTTGGTGATTGAAACCAAACAAGGCCGGACCTCGCCTTCGGAGATCACGCTTTTCAAATCTTTAGGATTAGCAATCGAGGACGTTGTTTGCGCGGAGTACCTCTATCGCAAAGCGAAGGAAGAGAGTGCCGGCACGTGGGTGGATTTCTAAGCGAGCACGTTCGTGAGGAGTAAATCGTAGGCGTACCAGAATCCGAAGGCGAGACTCGCCAGCGCCGCCGCGGTTTGCAGTCGGTGATGAAACGTCGTGAGCTTTCGCGAAGTCAACGCGAACGGTAGTCCGATCATTCCCGACATTAACAACATTCCCGCGATCGAACCGACTCCAAACACCGTCAGATAAAGTAGGCCCTGCCACGTCGATTCAATTTGCGTCAGGATCAGCAGCGTCAGCGCGCCCGAGCCGGCCAGGCCGTGCACGGCGCCGATCAAGATCGGTTTAAGTCCAAGACGCGAGACTGCGTGCGTGTGTGAGCGCTGCTTTTTTTCATGACGTGTTTGCTGATCGTGGAAGTGAATGTGAACGTGCGAGACGCCGTCGTGGCTATGTTCGTGCACGTGAACGTCGTCTCGCTTGCGCAACGCGCGCCACAGCGCGGTTGCACCGAGGCCGATGATCATCAGCGCCACACCGAACTCCAACCAATTGCTGACGCGCTCGGGAATCGCGATCCGTAACGACAACACAAAAATGCCGGTGACCAGCAGTGCCGCCGTATGGCCCGCGCCCCACAGCGCACCGACGATTGCCGAACGCCACACGTTGCGATGCTGGCTGACGATCGTCGAAACCGCGACGACGTGATCGACTTCCGTCGCGTGTTTCAATCCAAACAGCAAACCGATTCCAAGCAACGCGAAGGTGCTCAATGGGCCAAGCGTCTCAGGCATAAGCGCAAACTATGCCACAAAGAAGCACAAAAGGCACAGGAGCAACGAAGCTGTTTTGTGTCCCTTTTGTGGTTCCAGGTGGCTCAAAGGGCACGGCGAATGGCGCGCCGCACAATCTCGGTGGTTAACCCGTAGACCAGGTGCGACGCAAAGGAGTAGGCGTGAATCGTGGCTGGGTATTCATTCGGGTGTCTTGAGAGTCCGGCCGCGGGAACGATCGCTTCGTCCGCGATCACCCACACCGCAGCGCCAAACGGAAGTCCCACAGCGACTGTCGTTGCGGGCACGGCTTCCGCCATAGCACCGTAGAGTGCTCCAGACGTTGCGCCCATCGCGTAATGGGCGATGGCTCCGGCTTTCTCTTTTTCGGATTTGGTGAGGTGATGATCGAAGACGAACTCGCTGACGGCGTTTCCAGTTCTCACCGCGGCGTTGTCATCAGTTTCATCGACGCCGCGTTCCGCAAGCTCGCGACCGATACCATGGTCGGGCGAACCCTGCTGAAGCGATTGCGCGCCATGCGGGCGCTCCTCGTTCGCCATCAACTTGCTCCACAACTCCTGAAACTGATTCATCGCGAGTGAACCGGCCAGACCACCGGCTGCGCCCGCCACGATCCCCTTGTACATGTTCATGGGCGCAGTATACACCCGGCAGAATCAGATCAACCGGTCGCCCTCAAACGCAACAGAATCTTGACGATAATGACATCCACGACTCTGCCGGTTGTGCTGCGCAGCCTGCGCGACGATGAGCGCGATTTCGACGGCGTTACGCAAACCGATCAAACCGTCAGACAGTTTCGTCGTGCGATAGAAAGTCTCGATCTCGTTCCAGAGGTGACGCAGCTCGCGAATGGCGCGCGACAGACGATCGGCGCTGCGCACGAGGCCGACGTAATGCCACATGATGTTTTGAATCGTCTGCATGTCGCCCTGGATTAACGCCGGGTCCGGGTCGGCACTCAAACCGCTTTCGTCCCACGGCGGAATGTCGTTGAAGTTCGG
>DASUOZ010000652.1:0-4498 GCA_036276375.1 Pyrinomonadaceae bacterium
CCGACTTCCAGTTGGATGTCGAGGGCGAGCGTGCGATTGAGTGTGAGCTCAACATCACTGATCGTACTGGTCGCGAATCCGGTGGCCGTGACCGTAACACTGTAGTTTCCGGCTGCCAGGGCCGTAATTCGATAGAAGCCGTTTTCATCGGTCGTAGTTGACCGCGTGACGGCGAGGACTGGGGAAGCGGCCTTGACTTCGGCGCCCGGGACCACAGCGCCGCGCGCATCTTTCACTGTCCCTTCGATATTCGAAGTGGTCTGTGCTGCTGCAGGCAAGCAAAAAATGAGAGCAAAGCAGAACCCGAGTGCGATTCGTGTGATCCGCATCCTCGTCACCTCCACTGAGTCGGACTGGTAAATGCCACTGCGTTGGGGTGTCTTTACTTCAACCGCTGCAAAATGTCAATAGTGCCGCAGATGCTGCACAGAGTTCTTGCCTGCCGAAGGCTGATTTGTTATCTTGCCGCGCCGAGCAGTCAATTCACCCGTGCCGTTTAGTTTTACCCGCTGCCTGCAGGAGTTTCCGTTGTGAGTCTCAAACTGGAACGCATCGAACTTCGCGAGATCGAATTACCTCTCAAGTCGCCATTCGAGACGAGCTTCGGCCGCACTACTCGACGGCGCATCTTGATCGTGCGCGTTTTTAACCGTGATGGAGCGATAGGTTATGGCGAATGCGTCGCGGGCGAGGGTCCGTTTTTTAATCATGAGACCATCGACACAGCATGGCTGATTACGGCAAAGTACATCGCGCCGTTGCTCGCCGCGGCGCCATTGCAGAAGGCCGCGCAAGTGAGTGAGGTGCTGGCGCCGATTCGCGAGAACCGCATGGCCAAAGCGGGAGTAGAAGCTGCGATCTGGGATTTGGAAGCAAAACTCGCCGGCAAACCGTTGTGGCAGCATATCGGCGGCACTCGAGCCGAAATAGCTTGCGGCGTTTCCATCGGTATCCAGCCGTCGACGGAAACGCTGATTGAAAAGGTCGCCACCGAACTCGAGGCCGGCTATCAAAGAATTAAACTCAAGATCAAGCCGGGCAAAGACGTGGAGTTAGCGAAAGCCGTTCGCGAACGATTTCCGGATATCACGCTTTCAGTCGACGCAAATTCCGCTTATCGACTCGAGACCGATATCGCGCTGCTCAGGAAGCTAGACGATTACAACCTGCTGATGATCGAGCAGCCGCTCACGCCGGGTGACCTTCTCGACCACAGCAAGTTGCAGCGAGAACTACGGACACCCATTTGTCTCGATGAGTCGATTCTCTGTGTCGCGAACGCGAGCCACGCACACGAGTTGGGCGCTTGCCGCATCATCAACATCAAGCTCGGCCGCGTCGGCGGGTTCACGGAAGCGAAAGCGATTCAGGCTTTCGCCCACGAGCACGGCATGGCCGTGTGGTGTGGCGGAATGCTCGAAAGCGGCATCGGTCGCGCGCACAATATCGCTTTATCGACGCTGCCCGGATTCACTTTGCCCGGCGACATTTCCGCTTCCGCCCGCTACTGGGAGGAGGACATCATCGATCCACCAGTGACGGTCGCCCGCTCTGGCACGATCAAAGCGCCTACAGGCGCGGGCATCGGCTTTGCCGTCAACGAAGCTCGGATCGAGAATCTGACCATTCGCCGAGAGACGCTTTCCCTGCTCTCGTGACATGATGTACACATGAAACCGGACATCAGGAAAATCACGCGACTGGTCCCAGCGGACGGAAATCTCGTGCAGGGCCAATCCGAGTTGGCAATTGATCCCACGCTCGCACGGGCTGCGAGTGAAGTGATTGCAGCCAGTCAGAACCATTACAGCCCCGCGGAAGGCGTCGGCGAACTGCGCCGGGCAGTGGCGCAAAAGATCGCGACGTTCAACCACGTCGAGGTGGATCCGCAAGCGCAACCTCTTGAAGTATTGATTACGCCAGGAGCTACCGGAGCGTTAGTCGCTATTGCTCGGACCTATCTTGCCGAGGCGTCTGCTTTAGTGTTTGAACCTTATTATCCATACCATCGGCGCATTCCCGACGAACTAGGCGCGCGCACGGAAGTCGTGCCGCTGCATGGTCCAAACCTTGAACTTGACGTGAATGAGCTGCGCGATCTGTGCCGGGAATTCAAGCAACGCCAGGGCTATCCGTTACGCGCCATCATTGTTTGTAGTCCTGCCAATCCGACTGGAAAAGTATTCAGCAAAGTCGAGCTCGAAGCGATCGCCGCCGTGTGCCGGGAGTTTGATCTGCTTTGCATCTCGGATGAAGTCTACGAGCATTACGTCTCAAACGAGCGAACGCACGTATCGATCGCCACGCTCGACGGAATGCGGGAGCGCACAATTACGGTCAACTCGTTCTCGAAATCATGGAACATCTCCGGCTGGCGACTCGGTTACGTCTACGGCGCCGGTAACTTGATCGGGCCTCTCAACAGCGTGAACAACGTATTTTATGTTTGCTCACCGACGCCGCTGCAACGCGCGCTCGCGTCAGTGTTGATGACAACACCTGTTTACTATAGCGAGTTGCAGGAACGCTTCACGCGCAAACGCAGATTTGCGGCAGAGGTGCTCGAAAGCGTCGGATTTCAACTGTATGACTCAGGATCAACGTTCTACCTTTGGGCCCGCATTCCTGAAACCTGTAAAGATGCGATGTGGCTTAACGAATTGTTAATCAGCAATGGTGTCGCCGGCGTCCCCGGCAACGCCTTTGCCGATAGCGATCAGCACGATCGTTTTATGCGCTTTTGCATCGCGCGCGAAGACCATGTCCTGCGTACTGCTCTCGATCGGATCAGGACCACTTTGTCGCGTGGTTATAAGTCGACCACTTCGGGTTGAGATATGAAACGCACCAACTCACGAAAAAACATCGGCGTTTCGGAAAGTCCTAATGGCCCGGACGGCGCCGGTGCAGCCAGCACTCTCGAGACACGGTTCGCCGCAGCGCGCAATCAACTAAATCCGCGCCGCCAACGACTGTTGCGGGCGATTCTCGATTCCGCGGACGAGACCTGCTTTCTCTCTTCGCGCGAAATGGCCAAGCGCTTTCACATCGACGCCACCACCATCCTGCGCACGACGCAGGTGCTGGGTTATGCGAGTTGGGCTGATTTTGCGACCGACCTGCGCCAACACTTCATCTCTCACATCAACCCTTACACGGTCATGAAGGCCGCAACGAAAGAAAAGCGCAGCGTCCAGGATCATATTGAACACTCGTTCGACAAGGCGTTGGATAATCTGAATGCCGTACGCTCAGATCTCGACAGGCAAGGCATTATCACCGTTGCCAAAGCCATCAAGCGTTCACGTCGGGTTCTCGTTGTAGGACTGGATTTCGCGGCGTCCCTTTCCTATTACCTCTCCTATGGACTGGTGACGCTGGGGTTCGATGCGGAGGCGCCGGCCGGCAGCGGTAATCTTCAGTACAAGGTTGAAGTCCTGACCAGCAAGGATCTGCTTATAGCGATCAGTTTTGGCCAATGTCTCCGAGACACGGTCGATTCAGTGCTGCGCGCTAAGAAGCAGGGCGTTCGCACGATCGGAATCACGGACAATAACACTTCTCCCGTCGCCCGTTTCTGCGATAGCTATCTCATAACGCCGGTCGTTAGTCCTTCATTTTTGGTTTCGTACGTTGCGCCCGTGGCCACCATCAGCGCAATTCACGTAGCGTGCGCACACCTGGATCCGAACCGTTCGTTAAGTCGCCTCAGGCCGACCGATCGAGAGTATGCGGCCGGTCATCGCTGGTACCGAGAGCCCCGGCGATCTAACGGCGATACGACGTGAACGCGAGGTTCAGGGTTTTATTCCGCTGAACAAAACAACGTCGCTACTTGTGGCGCCACGCGAAAGGACCAACTCTTTACCGTCGGGCGTTAAGTCGTAGGAGTGAATGAGATCGGAAGTGAAATTTGTTAGCTGCCTGGGCTCACCACCTTCAATAGCTTGCAGCCACAAGTTGGCGACACCACGTCGCCTGAGCGCATACATGATCGCCTTTCCATCCGGCGTCCACCTGAACGGAAAAGAGAATCCACTCGGCAGCGAAAAGATTTTTATGGGCGGCCCGCCGGTAGCAGGAATGATCGCAATTCTGAACTGAGTATCCTGTTTCTCTGAATAGAGGCAGGCGATCCTGGTTCCGTCAGGCGAAAAGACGGGATGCCCCGACGGATTCCTGGTAAGTTGGCGGGGTTCACCTCCATCTATGCTTATCGTCGAGATCGTGTGGCTATTAGTCGACGACATGTAAGCGATGGTCCGGCCATCGGGAGCAAAATTCGCCTTCGTACTGGTCTGGTTAGTTAGTTGTTTCGGATTTGCACCATCGATGTCGATCCTCCAAAGACCTAGAACCCCTGAGCGATCGGAACTAAAAACTATGTACCGACCATCGGGTGAAACGACGGGATAGTCGTTATTGCCTGAACCTGCCGTCAACTGCTTCGATGTGCCTTCGCGCGGATCGCCAATGTACAAATCAGTGTTGTCACCGG
>DASUOZ010000653.1:0-3113 GCA_036276375.1 Pyrinomonadaceae bacterium
CTGGCCCAGCCTGATTTTTACCACGCTGCGCTTTGTGCTGTTGGGTGTGGCGTTTCCGCTGGCAACAATTCATCTATGGATTGCTCTCGCCGGTGGTGGAGTTCGTACTCTGTTCAGAGATGGGAGGAAATCCTTTTTCAAACGAATCGGCTGGGCGCTAACGCGCGCCTTTTCCGCAGATTCCGTTTTGATTTACGGCCTCGGTCTGATCGTTTTCTTTGTGTTGCCTTATGTCACCCTTGTACCTACGTTCACGATCAAGGGCAACAAGACGGAGTTCGTCGTTTTCGGTCTGCGTTTGCTGCTGTCGTTCCTGTTCAGCCTTGTTGGCTGGGTAATCACGTTGACCGCCCTCGCGAGGGTTGTACCCGGTTCGCCTCCCGAGGTTTCAGCATCGGTCGTTGAGCATCCGACGGAAGCAACGGCGTGAGCTTGAACCGCCGTTAAGCCCATGAAATTTGTTGGACGAAGTATTCGGCAGGGAATTCGGCAGGTTAACCGCATGACTCGCGAGCATGCGTTACTCCTCGCGTTTGCCGGGGCGGCGATTTTGTTTTTCAGCGTTCTTTCGTCGTTTACCAAACCGACGGCATTCAGCTGGCGCGACACTTCCTGGGGCAACACTTCTGATAGAAACGAAGCAGCAATCGATGCCGCGCTCCAGGATGCCGCCAAGGCTGCACTCGGAAATCGCGAGGGGACAATCATAGTTATGGATACGCAAACGGGCCGTGTTCGTGCGATCGTCAATCCACAACAAGCCTATACGCAGGCGTTAATGCCAGGCTCGGCGATTAAGCCTTTCACAGCACTGGCTGCCCTGCGCACCGGCTTGATCGATGAAAACTCGCGAACTGTCTGCCCTGGTCGTTTCACGGGATTAAGTTTTTCGCTGCCCTGTGTCCACTCGGATCACCTGCCACCGTTTTCTCCCTCTCAGGCGATTGCCTACTCGTGCAACTACTACTTCGCGTCGGCCGGCCGGCGACTCGGCAGAGACAATTTAGTGGCGACTCTCGGCGAGTTCGATTTCGGTCAGGCCACAGGAGTTTCTGGAGAAGAAGCCAGTGGCGTCTTGCGTCCGTGTGAGATCGGAAACAGCGCGCGCGTGCGCACATCAGCATTAAGCATCGCCGCCGACCAGGCAGATTGCCGCGAACGCTCAGCTGTCGGAGAAAGCGATCACATCCAAGTCACGCCCATTCAACTGTTGACAGCCTACGCCGCGCTGATAAATGGGGGCCATTTGTTTGAACCTCGGGTGGCCACGAGCGATCATTTTCAACCGGTCGTGCGGTCAAACATCAATATCGCATCACAACATCGGGCCATCATTGTCGAAGGGATGCGCGGTGCGGTCCGGTACGGAACTGCTCGCGCTGCCAAACTCGATTCGTTGCCGTTAACCATCATCGGCAAAACCGGGACCGCCATGCCGGCAACTGGTATTCGCAACAACGGCTGGTTTGTTGGCTTCGCGGCCGCTTTTCAGAGCAGTGGCGAATTAGACGGGGCGCAATTCAATCTGGCAGTGCTGGTCCTTTTGTCGCGCGCGCACGGATCGGAAGCCGCCGGCGTGGCGCGTCCAATTTTCGAAACGTACGCGAACCTCGCTAACCAGCAGGTCGCAGAAGCCCAGAGAATTTCAAATAGCGATGTTCAAACAAGTGATGAAAAGTCCGGCAAAACTCCACGTTTCCCAGACGCGGCGTCCGCGATCAAAGTTCATCTCGTACGCGACAACGTAACTCAAACGCTTTCTCTTGAGGATTACGTCGTCGGAGTGATGCGCGGTGAAGCCACAGTTGAAACTGAGCCGGAGGCATCGAAGGCCCTGGCCATTGCGATCCGCACGTACGCGCTGAAGAACAGCGGCCGTCATGCAACCGATGGTTATGACTTTTGTTCGACGACACACTGTCAGAGGTTTGTTGCCAGAGACGCGACCGTAAATGCGACGAGCAATACGATGGTTGACAGTCGAATTGCTACCGCAGCTCGCGCCACCGAAGGTCAGGTAGTGCTCGACAACCGTGGTCAACCGATCGATGCATACTTCAGCGCATCTTGTGGTGGCGAAACTGCGAACATCCGAGACCTCTGGGGAGTGACTCCGGCTTTCTATCTTCGCGGCGTGCGGGACGAATACTGCGATACCGGCCCTCACGCGAAGTGGACTGACACCATTAGCCGAGCCGATCTTCTGCGGGCCCTTCAAAGCGACTCGCGAACCGATGTCGGCAACCGACTGGACCATGTTCGAATCAGCACGCGCGATGAAACCGGTCGTGCAGAATTCATTGCGATCGAGGGCGAACATCGCAAGACTATTCGCGGTTGGGATTTCAAGATCATCGTCGGGCGGGCACTCGGCTGGAATCTCTTGAAGAGTTCACGATTCGAGGTTAGTAATTCAGGAACGAACTTCATTTTCCGTGGCAGTGGTTTTGGTCATGGGCTCGGCCTCTGTCAGGAAGGCGCGCACGTAATGGCAACGCGAGGGGCGAGTTATCAGAAGATTCTAGAGAAATATTTTCCCGGGACGATCGTGAAAAGAAACGTGACGAAGGCAGACATTTTGCTAAGCACGTCGGGCCTTAGATATTCACTTAACACAAGACCCACCACTAATTCCCGATTTCTAACGATCTCCTCCGACAACTTTCGCCTCGCTTATCCCCAAGATGTCGATCGGCGCACGGTTAACCAGATTCTGAATACACTGGAGTTGACGCGCACCGACTATCTGCGCCGCGTTTCAGCCGCGTCGACTGCGGTGAATATCCCGCGGCTCGAAATTCGACTAAACGCAAGCACCGGTGACTTCATAGCGCGCACGGGTCAGCCATGGTGGACGGCGGCGGCGACCGAGGGCAGTCGGATCGAATTGCAACCCGCGAGCGTCCTGAAGCAACGGGGAGTTCTCTACACTACGCTTCGTCATGAATTGGCGCACATCCTGATCGACTCAGTGAGCAACAAGCGCGCACCACGCTGGTTGCAAGAAGGATTTGCTCTTTACCTTGCGGGTGAGGGCCAAATGATTTCGCGTTATGTTACGCGAGACCGGCTTCGAGAAAACGAACTGGAACAGCGCCTACAGCACCCGCGGA
>DASUOZ010000654.1:0-5265 GCA_036276375.1 Pyrinomonadaceae bacterium
CGGGGTTGGAACTGCTGTTACCAAACGGCTCGTCACTCGAGATCCGCAACGCGATCCCACCGGGCCACCGCTTCGCGACCCAGGACATTCCGGCTGGTAAGTTTGTGTTGCAATTTGGCCAGCCGATCGGAACCTCGCAGGGAATCCGGTCAGGCGAACAGATCACGCACGACAACATGACAGACGACGTGCCGATCGTCCGCCAGCTTCCCGAAGACCTGCACACGCCTCCGCCTGATTACTTCCCGCTGGACCAGCGGGCGACGTTCATGGGTTATCGACGACCCGACGGGCGCGTTGGCACGCGTAACTTCGTGCTGATCGTGCCGACCAGCATGTGCGCGAGTCACGAAGCGTTGCAGATTTCCACGATCGCAGAGTTCACCCTCTACAGTCGCGAAAAGTTTCCCAACGTGGACGGGGTCGTGGCGATTCCGCACAACAAGGGCTGCGGCTGTCAGGACGGATCGACTATCGACATCATGCTGCGGACGCTGTCGAACTACGCGGACCATCCGAACGTCGGCGGCGTGATTCTGATCGATCTGGGTTGTGAGAAGACAAACCTCGCGCAGGTCGAAAAATATCTGCTCAAGCGCGAGCGGGCGTTTGCCAAGCCCGTGGCGAAGATTGGAATTCAGGAAGTGGGCGGCACCCAGGCCGCGATTCAACGCGGACTAAAAGACGTCGAGCACATGCTGCCGCTGGTGAATGAGGTCGGTCGTGAAGAGTGTTCGGTGAGTGAGCTCGTGCTGGGAGTTAAATGCGGCGGATCTGATGGCTTCTCGGGTATTTCCGCGAATCCGTCGTTGGGACGTGCGGCGGATCTGCTGGTGCGTTCGGGGGGAACGGTTCTGATTACCGAAGTGCCCGAGTTCTGCGGCGCCGAACACCTGCTCGCGTCGCGTGCGAAAGACGTGGAAACCGGGCGCGCGGTTTACCGCATGGTCGACTGGTACAAGGAGTATGCGTCGAAATTTGGCGCGGTGCTCAACAACAATCCGAGTCCCGGTAACGTCGCGGGCGGTCTGCTCAACATCACCATCAAATCGCTCGGCGCGATCGCGAAGGCGGGCACAACCCGTGTCGAGGGTGTGATCGAATACGCTGAAACGCCGAAGCATCGCGGCCTGAACTTGATGCAGGGACCAGGCTATGATCAGGAGTCGACGCCGGGGCTCGTGGCGGCGGGCGCGACAGTCGTGGTCTTCACCACCGGCCGCGGCACAACGATCGGCAACGCAATCGCGCCGGTGATCAAGCTCGCTTCAAACACTCCCGTTTTCCAGCGCATGTCGAATGATTTGGATCTCTCCGCGGGCGGCGTGATCGACGGCACGGAAACGATCGACGATGTGGGCCAACGCGTGTTCGAACACATCGTTGCGGTGGCGGACGGAGTGGAGGCGAAGGCCGAGCTTCACAAGCACCGCGAGTTTCAGTTCTGGGCCGAACAGACCGTCTCCCTGTAAGACAATCCTCAAAGTTGACGTGGATCTCGGGTTAACGGCTGCGGCGGCCGCCGAGTTGGGCTGACAGTTTGAGGGCGGCGGTCTGCACGATCTTGCCGAGTGAGTGAAGATACTCGTCGTTGAGTTGACTGACTGTGCCGCTCACGCCAATCGCCGCGACCACTTCACCACTCGCGGAAAACACGGGCGCAGCGACACAGCGCACGCCGACCGCATGCTCCTCATCGTCGATCGCGTAGCCGCGCCGGCGGACCGCGGCCAGATCCTCGAATAGATGCGGCAACGTCACGATTGTTCGCGGCGACACTTGCCGCAGTGGATGCAGACCGGCGATCTCCTGTACTTCCTCGCGACTCAAGTGACAGATCAACGCCTTGCCGACCGCGGTGGCTTGTGGCGCCACACGCTTCCCGTTCCAAATGTCCATCTTGATAAAACCCGGCGACTCGATGCGTTCGATGTAAACCGCCTCAGCGTGATCGAGGATCGCGAGCTGAGAACCGAGACGCGTGGTCTCGACGATCTGCCGCAGATGCGGCATTGCGAGGTCCCGTAGCGCCATGCCCTGCATCGCCTGTCCGCCGAGACTCAACACTCGTATTCCGAGCGTGTGTTGTCCCGTTTCAACGTCACGGCGCACGTAGCCACGGCCCACGAGGGTTCGCAATAAATAACTGGTGGAGCTCTTCGGCACTTTTGCCGCGCGACTGATCTCCGAGGTACTGAGCCCGTGGTTTCGACTCGCCAACAGCTCCAGTATGGAGAGCGCGCGTTCGACGGAAGTTACTTGTTCTCGGCTCGACGTGCGGCGTTTTGCCGCCTCCGCGATCGCTACTCTTGCCATGCTCTCTCCTTGTGTCGCGAATTCCCTCGCGAAAAACTGTTCGCAATGCGGAACGCGCGTTTACGCTGCAAATGTGCGCTACTCCGCACTTTTCAAAGCAAAACCTGCACGAACGCGGGTTAGCTTTATCAAGCCGTAAACAAAATTGCGTTCACGATTCCGACTGCCGTATTGCGGGGGTGTGAAACGCATGCTAAACCTCCCCGCACTTTATGTCGAGCACCCGTTCACAATACGGAACACGTTTCAATACTGCGCCGCCGGGATTTAACGCTGAAGTCGAGCTGCCAAAGGGGTTCATGGCGTTTCTCGAACCACTTCATCAGGAGCTGACGCCGAGGCAGCAGTCACTTGCTCGCCAGCGCCTCGCGGTGCTCGCGGCTGCACACGAGGGTCAGAAGCCAAACTACCTGCCGCCGTCTGAAGCAACCACGACTGACTGGACCATCCCGCTGCCGAGTTGGTGCGCGGACCAGCGTAACCAGATGACCGGACCGGCGGATGACGCGGAACTCGTCGTGAAGATGCTCAACTCCGGCGCGCCGGGCGTGATGCTCGACCTCGAAGACTCGATGGCGAACGCGTGGTCCAATCTGATCACGGGCATCGCGAACATCAATGCCGCGCTAAAAGGCGAGCTCACTTATTTCGACGCGAAACGCAACCGCACCGCGGGCATCAACGAAAGCAAAACGGTCGTGTTCGTTCGTCCGCGTGGTTTGCACCTCAACCAGGCAGGGATATGCAAAGACGAGTTGATGTCCGCGTCGTTGTTCGACGTCGCGCTCGTCGCTTACCAGGTTGAGCCCGATCGCCTGCGACATCCGCTCTCGTTCTACATTCCGAAATCTGAATCGGCTGAAGAGGCGTTGTGGTGGCGCGATCTGTTCCGCGCGATTGAAGACGTGCGCGGGCTGCCGCGTGGTTACATCAAATCC
The DNA here is from genome assembly GCA_036276375.1 of Pyrinomonadaceae bacterium. GTDB lineage: Bacteria > Acidobacteriota > Blastocatellia > Pyrinomonadales > Pyrinomonadaceae > PSRF01. Next base: position 3,255 of record DASUOZ010000654.1, read on the forward strand.
ATGGCGCTCGTGGAGTCGCATCCGATCGCGTACCAGATGGAGGAGTTTATCTACCACCTGCGCGATCACATCGTCGGCTTGAATCTCGGTCGCTGGGACTACATGGCGAGTTTGATCCATTTCAACCTGGAAGATCCCGAATGGGTGTTGCCCGATCGAAACACGATTCCGCACGACGTGCCATTCTTTCAGAACCTGCGTGAGCTGCTGGCGGAGACGTGTCACAAACACGGCATACTCGCCATCGGTGGGATGACGGCTCTCTATCCGAGTCGCACCGATCCGGAATTGAATGAACGCGCGCTCACAGTGCTCGCCGCGGACAAGAAAAACGAAGCGAACTGTCTAATGGACGGCGCCTGGACCGGCCACCCGGACCAAAACGGGATCGCCGTGCAGCAGTTTCCGTTTCCGAATCAACTTACGGCGCGTAAACGCGGAGCACCGGTGCATCCCGACTTGCGGCCCATTCCCGAAGGCGTCGGACAGATCACTGAAGACGGAACGCGCGCCGCGATTCGCACGGTGATCCGTTATCGCAACGGCGTGCTGAACGGCAAAGGCGCGAGTTTGCTCGACGGTTACATGGAAGACCTCGCCACCGATCGCATCTATCGTCTCATGATTGCACAACGCACCCGCCACAGCGCTGATGTGACGCCCGATTCCGTCAGCCGGATGTTTGACGAGGAGCTCGACCGCATCCTGCACGAACTTCCCCCGAACACTGACGTGCCCTCCATCGAGAACTACAAAACGGCACGTTACATCAGTGAGTCTCTAACCTGGGGAGGAAACGATGAAACACCATGATCACATTGCACTGGAAAACGAATGGGCCACACACGAGCGCTGGCGTGGGATCACACGCGGATACTCGGCTGAAGACGTCGTAAAGCTCCGCGGGTCTGTCGAGATCAAACATACGCTGGCCGAACGCGGCGCCAAACGTCTTTGGGAACTGCTACACACCGAACCTTACGTCGCTGCGCTCGGCGCGATGACGGGTTGCCAGGCAGTGCAACAAGTGCACGCCGGATTGAAGGCCATCTACTTGAGCGGTTGGCAGGTCGCGGCGGACGCGAATCTGGCGGGACACATGTATCCGGATCAGAGTTTGTATCCGGCGAACAGCGTTCCGGACGTGGTGCGCAAGATCAATCAAGCGCTGCAACGCGCCGATCAGATCGATCACGTTGCCGGCCGCAATGGCGTCGATTGGTTTGCGCCGATCGTGGCGGATGCGGAGGCTGGTTTCGGCGGCAACCTGAACGCGTTTGAGTTGATGAAGGCGATGATCGAAGCCGGCGCCGCGGCCGTGCATTTCGAAGATCAACTCGCTTCGTGCAAGAAATGCGGTCACATGGGCGGCAAAGTGCTGGTGCCGACACAGGAGTTTATTCAGAAACTGATCGCCGCGCGGCTCGCTGCCGACGTCCTCGGCGTGGATGCGATTCTCATCGCGCGAACGGACGCCGACGGCGCCGGTCTACTCACGAGCGACGTGGACGAACGCGATCATGCATTCCTCACCGGAACCCGTACGGCGGAAGGCTTCTTCGGCGTCAAACCCGGATTGGACCAGGCGATCGCGCGCGCACTCGCTTACGCGCCGTATGCAGACGTCGTTTGGTGCGAGACTTCGGAGCCGAATCTCGAGGACGCGAGCCGTTTTGCGCATGCGATTCACGAACAATTTCCGGGCAAGTTGTTGGCGTACAACTGTTCGCCATCGTTCAACTGGAAGAAGAAGCTTGACGATCGGACGATCGCGAAGTTTCAGAAAGAGTTGGGGCTGATGGGCTACAAGTTTCAGTTCATCACGCTCGCGGGCTTCCATGCTTTGAACCTCGCGATGTTTGAGCTCGCGCAGGATTATCGCGAGTCCGGTATGAGCGCTTACGCGAAACTTCAGGCGACGGAGTTTGAACGTGAGGCAGACAGCAACTATCGCGCGGTCAAGCACCAGGCATTTGTCGGCACGGGTTACTTCGACACGATCGCGCAGATC
>DASUOZ010000655.1:0-5684 GCA_036276375.1 Pyrinomonadaceae bacterium
GAAGTGCAATGAACGTGCCAGTTAGAAATGGCCCGAATGTTGACTAACGACGAGCCTCGCTGATGGAAACAAGTTCGCTTTTGTACGTTGGTCCGTAGCGATAACGAGCAGTGCCGCAGATCGGACCGGCGTGACCTCATACGAACTGAGTGTTCTTACTCATTCGTTCGACTGGCATTCCAAACTTGCGGGCGTTTTTGTCTACAGCTTCCCGCCCGGTGAAATCCGTATTTCTCAGTATTGATTGAGGCGGGCGAAAGCAGTATTTCGGTCGCATGAAACAACACCTCTATGCGCTGCTGCTGATTCTGTTTGCGCTGACGGGCGACGCGTTTGCCGATCAGATCGTGCTCAAGAACGGCGATCGCCTGACGGGCACGATTGTTAAGTCAGACGGTAAGACAATCGTATTCAACAGCGATCTGGTGGGCGAAGTCAGCGTGGCGCTCGACAGCGTCACCAACATGACCAGCGATAAGATTCTGTATGTCACGCTCGCCGACGGGCGCACTGTCGCCGGTGTGGTTACTGCGAAAGACGGTCAGGCTGAAATCAGATCGAGCACGGGTCCCGTCGTCGTCGAAAGATCGGCGATCGCGATCATCCGTTCCGAAGCTGAACAGCAGGCGTACGAAAGCACCCTGAATCCCGGTTGGTTGCAACAGTGGACCGGCGGCGCCGACATCGGCCTGGCGCTCACGCGCGGAAATTCAAACACAACGAACCTGGCCGTGGGCATGGCGGTTTCGCGTGAGACGCTGCGCGACAAGACGAGTCTCTACGGCGCTGCGGTGTACAACCGCGAGACAACCGAGGGAGTTTCGCGGACGATCGCGAACACTTTCCGTTTTGGCGCGCGCTACGATCGCAACATCAATCGCGACTGGTTCGGCTACGGCTTCACCGATCTCGAGCACAACGGACTTCAGGATCTCGACCTGCGTTGGGTGCTCGGTGGTGGTTTGGGTTATCACGCGATCCGCAGGGAGCGTACGAAGTTGGACCTGCTCGGTGGTTTGGACATGAGCCGCGAGTACTTCGAAGGCGACGATAACGATCGCACCTCGCTCGAAGCGCAACTGGGCCAGACGCTGGACCACCAGTTCACGCCGCGCGTTTCGTTCAAGGAGCAGTTGTTCTTCTTCCCCAATCTCTCCGAAGGTGGCGAGTATCGCATCAACTTCGACGCCGCCCTCGTGATGGACATCAACCGCCGCCTCGCGTGGCAAGTTACCCTCAGCGATCGCTACCTTTCCGATCCGCCGGGTGGCTTAAAGCAGAACGATCTACTGCTGACGACGGGACTGAAGATCAAACTCGGCACGTTGCGATGAGACGCGTTACCGGCGGTCAATTACCGCTCGGTAACTTCGTAATTACTACTCGAATCGTTTCGGCCGGACGCTCTACCGTCAGTCTGACCCTTTCAGAACGTTCGAGCACTTGCCAGCGGCCGTTGACTAGCTCACTGGGACGCTCGCTGCGCGCGTCGATAATCAACTTTTGCCCGATATATCCGTCGATAGTGTGTTCGCCTTGCGCGTCGGTCTGCACGCCAAATCCGTTGGTGGATGCACTCTGGGTTACGTCCGTGATGATTAGGCTAGCCTTTGGGACAGGCGTGCCGTCTGCCCAGACCACTCTGATCGTGACGACACTCGACGGCCGTTTCGTGGGTATGCGCACCACCAGATCGCTCAACTTCTCACCTGGTCCGACCGTGATCGTTTGCGCGTGTGCTTCATCCTCGACGCCCGGATAGAACGTCGGCGGATACGACTTGGTCGGATCTTTTAGTTCGGGAAAGCGCGTGTGATTGACCCCTATCAGATAACGGCCTCGTGGAACTGCCGAAAATTTAAAGTTTCCTTCGTCGTCGGTTCGGTCGAGCTTCACATGGTTTTCCTTGGGATTACTACCGGGCTTGATCAGGCTAACCAAAATACGCGGGACCGGTTCGCCGTCGGCATTAAAAACTCGGCCGTTGACGCGTCCATTGTCAGTGACATACCAGCCGACAGCGGCGCAACCGCGATCGGTAACTGTCACCTCGCTTTCGTTCCGCCACGTGGCGAGTGTGTCGGGCAGGTTTATCGTCACTTTGTATTTGCCGGCCGGCAGACCGCTGACACTAAACGTTCCTTCAGCGTTGGGCTGAACCTCTTTTCGTTGTGACTCACCTTCGATAAGGATCGAAATATCGGAGTCGATTGGCTCGTCGGGTTTGGCGTCGGGACGTGTGATCGTGCCGTGAATCATCACACCCGGACGAGCAGAAGCGAGTGTGCCGAGAAACGCGAGATCCTCAGTTGCCTGGCTAAAGGGCCTCGTGCGCCCACAGATGCTGGTGTTGAGTTTGTCTTTGTAGAGATAGGCGTAAACGAGATAACGCTCACCGATTTTGAACTGGTACCCACAATCACCGCCGCCACTGCCGGTGAACACTTCGACTTCCGTACCGGTCACACCGGAATACGCCTGCTGGACCGAAAACTTGTAAACAAATCGGGGCAGCCAATCGACGGCGTTTCGATCGATCTTTTTAGGTCGTTCGTTTTCGCGCACGGCGATCACGGTACCTGCGAACACCGCCGCTGAGGTCCCAAAGCTCTCACACGGAGCGCCGCCCATCCCGCAGCTACACGCATTCGCGGTCGGGCTTGCCAATAAAACAACAATCACGGCTCCAAGCAGCAGCAAAACAACTGAGCGCATGTTTTGTTTGACCTCTCGATTGGACATCTCTTACCCGTGGAGCATACCTTACGAAACAGGGGAGGCGGAATAGCGAACATGGTGCCGAACAACCAGGACGACGCGGTCCGAAAACACGTACTTTATCTTTTGCGGGGCGGCGGCGCTCATCAGTCGTTTGACGACCTGGTGGCCGGCTTCCCGGCTGATTTGTGCCGCCGGCGCATTGAAGGGTTGCCTTACACGCCGTGGCAAGTGCTGGAACACATGCGTCTGGCGCAGTGGGACATACTCGAATTTAGCCGCGATCCGGATCACGTCTCGCCTGAGTTTCCGAGAGGTTATTGGCCCACGCCGGACGAGCTCGGTTCGCCGGCGTTGTGGCAGCAGACGGTTGAGCAATTTCGCAGTGACCTGCAACAGATGGAAGCGCTCGTTGAAGATCCGTCAACTGACCTGTACGCGAAGATACCGCACGGCGACGGTCAGACAATCATGCGCGAAGCGCTTCTCATCGCGGATCACAATGCCTATCATCTCGGTGTGTTGGCGGTGATGGAGCGCATCGTGAAAGCCGTACCGGAGTAAGAGAAAAAATGAAACTTTTGTATGCCACCCTTTTCGTTGTGCTATTGATTACTACTTCCTTCAGCGCGCAGAAGTCGGTCGCGAAGCTGGAAGGCCAGGTCGTGTGCTGCGCGGAGTGTTGGGCCGAGGCTGATCGTAACAAGGTCGAATATGGCACGGCTGAGAACTTGCTGAAGGCCAAATCGTGCGTTGAGGGCGGCGACCCGACGCTTCTGGCCGTTCGCGAGGGCGACGGATTCAAACTCTACCAACTGGAGACAGGGAAATTTCGTTTGCCCGGAAAGAACTGGCTGGAATTTGTCGGCAAGCGCATCGCCGTCGAGGGCACTGTCCAAACAAAGAAGGATGTGACCACGATCCGCGTGGACACTGTGCAAGTGCTCGCGCCGAGTCTTGCTGAACGTGAGGCTGCGAAACTGGTTAGACAAACGGTGGATCTGACGCTTAAGGATCTGTCGGGAGTCGAGCAAAGCCTGCAGAGTCTCAAGGGCCGCATAGTGGTGCTGAACTTTTGGGCCACCTACTGCATTCCGTGTCGCAAAGAGATGCCGGATTTGGCCGTGATCCAGAATGAATTCGCGCCGTTAGGCGTTCAGGTTATCGGCGTCTCGACTGACGACCTCGCCGATCGCAGCAAAGTGCTCCAGTTTGTGCGCGAGACGAAAGTGAACTTCCCGATCTGGGTCGGTGGTTCCGTGGAGCACGTGATGCGCTTCGGCCTTGGCGCCGCTCTGCCGGGAACGGTCGTGATCGATCGCGAGGGAAAGATTGTGAAGATCATCTCCGGCGTGGTCGATCAAGCCATGCTGCGAAAGGAGATCGAGGCGCTACTCGCGGTTGCAAACAACAACGTCACCGAGAATGAAAGAAAGCCTGAGGTCTCGTCCGTACCGAGTTGACCGCTTTGACCCGGCGAGGGCCGCGCCGTGAGCGGGGTAGGGGAGAACAGTTACAAGTGGACCTACGGCGTGAGGTTGATCGCGAAACAGATCGATCGCGCGACGTGGCGAAACACGCTCACCTATCGCTTTCATCCGCGCTTTACCGCGGGCATTGAATACAACCCGTTAGCCGGGAAAGCCAGTCCACTCGCAAACCTCGTCGTGGTTAACGAAACGCATCAACGGCCCGCCGTGATTGTGGGCACCAGCTCAGATCGCATCGGCACACCGTACGGACAGTCGTTCTACGCGACGGTAAGCAAGAGTTTGAAACATCAGACCGGCCTGCCTGTGAGTCCTTACGCAGGCGTCGCTTACGGAACGTACGAAGATCGGGCGCGGTTGATCGGAGGATTGAACATCGCGATCGGCGAACGTTGGACCTCAACGATTCTCTTCGACGGCGTGCGTGTTCATCCGATCGTTAACTACACGTTTGGCCGGCATCAGGTCGGCGCGATCTTCGAACGCGGACGCCATCCGGGTGTGAGTTACAGCGTCTCTTTTTAACGCCGCAGGGCGTTCGCTAATTCCAGCCCAGGGTTGCCGCGCTTGCGGCTACCCTGGGACGAAATTCATAGAGCGACCAACCCTGAAAGGGTTAGCAAATCGGTTGCGGCGCGCTCGCGAACGCTTACAGCGTTCGACATCTTCTTTGTTCGGAGTCGCCAGGGTTGAAGCAACCCTGTGCTGGAATTAGCGAACGCCTGCGGCGTTGATCGAGAACACTTCCTAATGGCACGCCCAATCGAACGCGAGAGAAAAGCCATGTTGTCGGTGCGCGACCTGGCAAACCAGGCTTTCTCGCGTGCTGCCGGCGCGCCGCTCGTCAGCGGTAACTACGTCCGGCTCCTCAAGGACGCGAAGGAAAACTACCCCGCCTGGCTCGAAGCGATCAAAGAGGCCCAACGCTACATCCACTTCGAAAGCTACATCATTCATGAAGATGAGGCGGGCTGGCTGTTCGCCGATGCCCTCGTCGCCAGAGCGCGCGAGGGCGTGCGCGTGCGACTTCTTTACGATTGGTTGGGCGGCGCCGGCAAGACTTCCCGCTCCTTCTGGAACCACCTGCGGTCGGGCGGCGTCGAAGTGCGTGCCTACAATCCACCGCGACTCGATTCACCGCTGAGTTGGGTAAGCCGGAACCATCGCAAGACGTTGACGACCGATGGCCGCGTCGGTTTCGTTACCGGGTTGTGCGTGGGCCGAATGTGGGTCGGCGATCCGGACAAGAAGCTGGAACCGTGGCGCGATACCGGCATTGAAGTGCGTGGCCCGGCAGTGGCCGACATCGAACAGGCGTTCGCCAATGTTTGGGACAGCATCGGCGATGATCTCCCACCGGATGAGACAGCACGCCGTGACATGCTTGACGAAGCCGGCGACGTAGCGCTGCGCGTTGTTGCAACGCAGCCGGTGAGCGCCGGAATGCTGCGTATGGACCAACTGGTCGCGACGCTG
>DASUOZ010000656.1:0-3198 GCA_036276375.1 Pyrinomonadaceae bacterium
GCGTCGCCCGGAGGGAGATGCGCCACGTGGTCGGAGGAGATGATGACGTAGTGATACAGCCCGCCGAAAACAAAAGACCCGAGCATTGACACGAGCAACAACCACAGAGCGGTTTTAGTGTATCGTGTAAACGACAAGGCCAGAGCGACCAGAGGCGCAAGCAGGATGACTCCGTAGACGTATACTTGGTGGAACGCACTCAGTCCTACGCCAAGACTCGTGTGGGCCTGACCGTGAAGTATGTTAACGATCAGGTGGGCCAAAACGGCGACCGTTATCCAAAATCTATGATTCACCTCGGACACGTTCGTGAAATCGTGCGGTATCCCGTTAAGTCGATGGCTGGTGTTACGACGAACTCAGCCTTTCTTGGCTGGCATGGTTTCGCAGGCGATCGGCGCTTTGCGTTTCGCCGGCTCAACGACAATAGTGGGTTTCCGTGGCTCACCGCAAGCCGCCTTCCCGAACTTCTCTTGTACCAGCCGCTCGGTCTCGATGAGCACACCGAAACGCCTACGCACGTTCGCACACCGGACGGTTCTGACCTTCCGATAGAAAGCCCGGAGTTGCAACAAAGTGTGGCCGAGAAGTTTGGCAGCCCGCTCGAGTTGATGAAACTGAAGCAGGGAATTTTTGACGAGGCGAGCGTCTCCGTAATCAACCTCGCGACGATTGCGGCAATCGGTCGTGAGCTGGGCCAGGACCTCGACACGCGCCGGTTTCGCGCTAATATCTTGATTGCGTCGGAAGTGTCAGAACCGTTTCAGGAAGACCGTTGGATCGGTGGCCGCTTAGTCTTCGGTAGTGACGAGGGGCCAGTAGTCAGCGTAACGATGCGCGACCCGCGCTGTGTGATGATCAACTTCGACCCGGATACGGCCCAACCGGACCCACGCATCATGAAAGCGGCCGTGCGTCTGAACGAAAACAACGCCGGAGTTTACGGAACTGTCGCGCGCACGGGCCAAATCAGCGTGGGCCAGTCAGTCAGTTTGCTAACCGGCCCACAGCTTTAAAGAAACGCCTCACGCACGCACGGCGACAACCTGCAAATACTCCGACGGAACGTCTGTCGTACCGTCAGTCGCGAGATTGTGCGCGGTCCAGTGTTGCTCCAGATCCCGCCGCAGCGCCTTCTGCCCGTTTTCATCAAGCGCATTGAAGGCCTTCAAAGATGGACCATAGTAAACAAAGAAATGCTCCACCACCTGCGCCGGAGCAAATGGGAACTTGAAATGTAGTGAATGCCGCGTGGTCTGCAGTTCGGAACTTCCCGCGCCGAGCCGCTCGCGGACGACGTCTTCTGAGCCCCACAAAACCGGTGACGGCATGTTCGGCGGCGGCGGAACGTGCGACGACGTGATCTTGAACATCTGACCGATAAATCCGGCCGGCGTCCAATTCGCCATCGCGATAGAGCCGCCCGGTCGAGTCACGCGCTTGAGTTCCGCGGCCACCAGCTCCGGACGCGGCGCAAACATTGCTCCAAACATCGTGATCACCGCATCGAAACTCGCATCACCATAAGACAGCGCCTCAACGTCGCCTTCGTCAAACTGAGCCGTCAACCCCTCGCTTTTCGCATTCTCACGCGCCTGTTCAACCAGGTTCGGCGCAAGGTCGACACCGGTGACAACCGCACCGAGCCGCGCAGCCGGCAGCGCCAAATTTCCGGTGCCACACGCGACGTCCAGCACGCGCATGCCCGGCTTCAAATTCAAACCTTGAACAAACTCCTCCGCACCCGCCGCATACGACTTCGCGATCTCGCCGAAATCGCCCGCGATCCACGTCGCACGCAGCTTCGTCTTCAACGCCTCCAGGTCAGGCGTCATTTTAGTAGCTTCCATTAGTAGCTCCTTTCGCCATAATCTAACGCGCAACATCGAGTGTTTTAGGTCCGAGTGATCAATAATGAACTCATCGCGCGGCAGTCTCGTACTGGCTTACGGTTAGATTCAGTTCCACTTTCCACCCCGAGGTACAAGCCTATGTTCCGCAGCCTACTCCTGCTGGCCGCTTGCTTTTCGACTTCCGTCGCCACTGTAGCCCAACAGAGCGCCGATCAACCGCTTTTGATTGGCCGCGTTGCTGTCAATCAGTCGCACATCGCTTTCACATACGCCGGAAAGATTTGGCTGGTCGAACGCGCCGGCGGCGTCGCGAAGCGCTTAACAAACACGCCCAACGACGAAACCGGTCCTGTCTTTTCGCCTGACGGCCGGCGGATCGCGTTTTCACGAAATAACGGCAACGACTGGGACGTCTTCATCGCTCAGGCGGATGGATCCGGCGAGCCGTTTCGCGTGACGATGATGCCGGAAGATGATTTCGTCACCGGCTGGTCTCCGGATGGAAAGGAAGTGGTTTTCGAGACCACGAGAGACGAGGAGACGGTAACGCGTCTTTACAAGACTTCGGCCGAACGTCTCACGCTCGCGACCGCACTCCCGCTGCACCAAAGCTACTCCGGTTCAATCGCGCCCGACGGCACGCGCATCGTTTACAACCCGCGTTCCGGCGCCGGCGAATGGCGCTACTATCGCGGCGGCTACACTGCTCCGCTGTGGATCGCAAACCTGAAAACCGGTGCGCTGGAAAAACTTTCGAGTGGAACTTACAACGATCGCAATCCCATCTGGTTGGAAGACAAGATCTATTTCGTTTCCGACCGCACGGGTATTTTCAACCTGCACGTCTACGACACCAGGACGAAAAAGACAGAGCAACTGACCAGGTACACCGGTTTAGGCGTCCGTACTGCCTCAGCGACGAATGGCGCGGCGGTTTACATACAAGCAGGCCGTATACACCTGCTCGATCTGAACACCAACAAAGATCAGGTGATCAATGTCTCCGTGTCGCCCGACACATCAGAGCTTGCGCCGCGTAACGTCAGTGCGATCCGCTTTATGGAGCAGATTCTTCCTTCGCCGACCGGCGACCGTGTCGTTTTCGGTGCGCGCGGTGACGTGATCGTTTTCGATCCGGCAAACGGTTCTTACAAGAACCTGACAAACACGCCCGGAGTCGCCGAACGCTATCCGGCGATCTCTCCTGACAACAAATCAGTCGCTTACGTTTCGGATGAGTCGGGCGAGTATGCCCTACACGTTCGTTCGCTAGAGAACGATGCCGTCAAAAAGATCCGTATCGAGGAGAAGCCGTCGTTTTACTGGGCTCTCGCGTGGTCGCCCG
>DASUOZ010000657.1:0-5549 GCA_036276375.1 Pyrinomonadaceae bacterium
GGATTTTCCGGAAGTCGCGGGTTTCGGCATCGGCACAAAGCTCTCGAGCGAAGTTAAGGCGGTCGCCGGCGTGATCTTCAAGATGTGTATGATCCGCGACCAACCGACTCTGAAGGCGTCGAACTCCGAAGAGAAGATCACACTGCCGGGACGGCTACAGTTGTTTCGCGGCAGCGACGCTTCCGGAAATTACGCCGGCGACGTTATCGGCCTCGACGACGAAGAGGTCGACATTCCCGGCGCTGCGACTGTGGAACGCCTGTTGGTCCCGTTCTGGGAAAACGGACAGCACTCCGCGATTCCCTCGATCTGGAAACAGAAAGTTTTTGTCGAGGAGCAGCGCAAGCGTTTTCGCGACATCGACAACTATCCGCGCCGACTCAGTAATAAGCTGCTCCAACTGCGCGACGACCTTGTTGCGCGTTTTCACGAAGACAGTTCCGGCTGGGAGTCGATCCTGAAAAAACCCGAGGTTACCTATGAACGTGCGTGAGATTGTTTCCCCCGAAGAATGGCAAGTGCGCGTCGATCTCGCGGCTGCTTACCGGCTGGTAGCGCACTATGGCTGGGACGATCTCGTGTTCACGCACATCTCGGCGCGCGTGCCGGGACCGGAGCACCATTTCCTGATCAATCCGTACGGGATGATGTTTGAAGAGATCACCGCGTCGAGCCTGGTGAAGGTGGATCTTGACGGACGCATCGTGATGGAGTCGAACTATCACATCAATCCCGCGGGCTTCACGATTCACAGCGCCGTGCACGCCGCGCGTGAAGACGCGCTGTGTGTGATGCATCTGCACACGGATTGCGGCATCGCGGTTTCGGCGCAGGAAAAAGGACTGTTGCCGATCTCGCAGCAGTCGACGTTTGTGCTCGCGTCACTTGGTTATCACGACTACGAAGGACTCGCGTTGAACGACGAAGAGAAGCCGCGTCTCGTTGCGGACCTCGGCAACAAGACGTTTCTCATTTTGCGCAACCACGGTCTGTTGACGGTGGGCCAAACAGTGGCGGACGCGTTTCTTTCGATGTTTCTGCTGGAGCGCGCGTGCCGGATTCAGATCCTCGCGCAGTCAGGCGGCAGCCAGTTGATCACTATTCCCGATCGGATCCTGGCGCAGATTCCCGCGCAGGAAATGGTCGTGACAAAAGGTGGGCCAGGCAGGTTGGTGTGGCCCGGGCTGTTGCGAAAATTAGATAGGCTCGGTGCAAACTACAGAGATTAGGCCACAGACTTACACGGAAAAACACGGACAGAGGTGAAACATTGACGGGTTTGCAACACAGACCGACGCTCTTCTTCAGTCCGTGTTTTTCCGTGTAAGTCTGTGGCTAATCTCCCGCGACGTCGGAGGGTTGCTCTGCTTTCGGAGTTGGTCTGCGACGTGGCCGCTTGAACCGATCAACTGCTGCATGCCAGACACCACTCGTAACATCCGCCAACCGCCGCGCGCGCGTTGTCGCCTTCACATCGTCAAGCAGTGAATAGACCACCGGCGTCGCGATCAGCGTCAGCAATAACGACAGCGACTGACCACCGATAACCACGATCGCGATCGAGCGTCGCTCTTCCGCACCGGGACCGGTTCCCAGCGCCAGCGGCAACATGCCCGCGACCAACGCGAACGTTGTCATCAGAATCGGCCGCAGACGATCGCGATTGCCCTGCATGATCGCCTCGAAACGTTCCATTCCCTTCGCGCGCAGGTTGTTCATGTGATCGATCTGCAGAATTGCGTTCTTCTTCACCACGCCAAACAAGACGAGTACACCGAGGGCCGAGTAGAGGTTCAGCGTATCTCCCGTCCCCCACAAAGAAAGCAGCGCAAACGGCACCGACAGCGGCAAGCTCAGCAGAATCGTGAATGGGTGCACGATACTTTCAAACTGCGACGCCAGGATCATGTACATGAAGATGATCGACAGGATAAAGGCCCAGATAAACTCGGTAAATGTTCGTTCCAGTTCGCGCGCCCGACCGGAAACCGTGGTCGTGTAAGCGGTCGGCAGATTCATCTCGCCGACTGTCGCACGCAGCGCCTCAATGCGATCCGCGAGGGCGTAACCGGGCGCGACCGAAGCACGCACGGAAACCTGGCGCTCGCGATCGAGACGATCGATTCGCGACGGGCTTGTGTCACGCGTGATCTTCACCACGTTGTCGAGCCGGACCATTCTTCCGCCGGCAGTCGATCCTGTTCTCGAAGACGAGCCGCCGTTTGTAGCTGACACACTGGATCCACTACGCGAAGACGGAACGTACAACCGGCTAATCGTGCCGACGTCGGTGCGGTCAGCTTCAGTCAGACGCAATTGCACGTCGTAGTCTTCGTTGACAGACTCATCACGGAAGCGAGACGCTTCTTCTTCACCGCCGACCATCAAACGCAAACTGGTCGCGATGTCCGACGTGCTCACGCCGAGATCCGCGGCGCGCTCGCGATCGATGACGACGCGCAACTCGGGCTTGTTGAGTTTTAAGGTCGTGTCCGCGTCGACGATGCCGCCGAGTCTTTCAGAACGTTCCACTAACTCATCGGCGTAACCGGCCAGGGCGACGATGTCCGGACCGCGAAAGACAAAGTCGATATCGCTTCGTCCGCCCGCGCCGAAGTTAAACGACTGCCCGTTGCGGACACCACTGCGCATGGGCGCGTATTTTTGCAGGCGACGTCGAACTTCCTGCATCACGTCCTGTTGCGTGTAATTGCCGCGAAACGCGTTCAGGGGATTTCCCTTCTTCGTTTCAGTCCACAGCTTTCCGAAGGAGAGCGTGCGTTCTTCGTGCGGCGCGATGCGCACGTACGCGTTCCCCTGGTTCACACCGCTGAGAAAGCCGCCGCCCGCGGACGACAACACGAGCCGCACACCCGACGTTTCAAGAATGTCTTTTTCCATCGCGCTGATCACTTCGTTCATCACCGCGAGGTTCGTGCCTTCAGGACCGTTGACGCTGACTTCAAACTCCGCTTCGTCGACGTTGGTCGGAATGAACTCCTGCTTCACCGCGCGATAAAGCGGAATGCTCGAAAGCACAACCACGAGCGAGAGCAACGCGACTGCCATCCGGTGGCGCATCGCAAACGAGAGCAGATGGGAATACCCGGCGTCGATCCAGCGATAAAAACCCTTTCGCGAAGCAGGACCGTCGTGCCCGCCCTTCGCGTCCGACACGCGAATCAGTCGCGAGCTCATCATCGGCGTCAGCGTGAACGAAACCAGTAAGCTGACGAGAATGGCAACCGCGGCGGTGATACCAAACTGATATAGGAATCGTCCGGAAATGGACGACATGAACGACACAGGCAGGAAGATGACCACGAGCGAGAGCGTCGTCGCCAACACAGCGAGACCGATATCTTTCGTCGCTTCGCGCGCCGCCTCTTTCGCTTCGATTCGCTTCTCCTCAATGAACCGGAAAATGTTCTCCAGTACGACGATCGCGTCGTCAATCACCACGCCGACCATCAACACCAGTGCGAGCATCGTGACGCTGTTGAGCGTGAAGTCGAGCGCGCGCATCATGCCGAACGTCGAAATAACCGAACACGGAATCGCGACCGCGGCAATCAACGTCGAACGCCACGAACGCATGAAGATCAGCACGACGAGACTCGCGAGAATACTGCCGAGGATCAAGTGTGTCTGGATTTCGTGAAGCGCGGCCTCGATGAAGCGCGACTGGTCTCGAATGATCTCCAGTTTGACGTCTTCAGGAAGCTGCGCATCGACGCGCGGTAATGCTTCCTTCAAACCGCGAATGACTTCAACAGTATTCGCACCCGATTGCCGGCGAATGTCGAGCGTGACGGTCGGAACGCCGTTGAGACGTGAAAACGAGCGCTGCTCTTTCGTGCCGTCTTCAACCCGGCCAACGTCGCGAAGTCTTACCGGCGCGCCGTTGACGTTTGCGACGACAAGATCCCCAAACTGTCGCGGATCGGTATACCGGCCCATCGTCCGGAGCACGAGTTCTTCTTTTCCCGTGGTTACGTTGCCGCCGGGAACGTCGGCATTCTGCCGTTGCAGCGCGTCTCTGATATCGGAGATCGAAATCTGGTAGGCCGCGAGTCTCTCCGCGTCGATCCAAACGTTGATAGCGCGATCAAGACCACCAACGATGCGCACTTCACCGACGCCGCCGACGCGTTCAAGTTGAACGCGAACTGTCTTGTCGGCGAGTTCGGTGAGCTCGCGTAATGAGCGATCGGCGGACAGTGCGATCGTCAACACGGGCGTGCTGTCGTTATCAAACTTCTGCACTACGGGTGGCGTCGCGTCTTCCGGCAGACGGCGGCCCAAGGTGTTGACGCGATCGCGCACGTCCTGCGCCGCCGACTCCAGATTGCGGTCCAGTTTGAACGTCGCTATCACGAGCGCCGTGCCCTGTCCCGAAATGGAGCGCAATTCGCTGATGCCGTCGACGGTGTTTACTACTTCTTCGATCTGTTGCGTGACTAGTGATTCGACTTCTTCCGGCGCCGCGCCCGGCAAACCGACGCGCACCGAAACCGTAGGCAGGTCAACTGAAGGAAAACGATCGACGCCGAGCCTGAAGAATCCCGCCGCTCCGACCACGACCAGCGACAACACGAGCATTGACGCGAAGACAGGACGGCGAATACATATCTCGGCTAACTTCTGCATGAATAATTAGGACTGATTAAGATTATTCGACCACTTCGACAGCCTGACCGGACTGTAGGTTGCCCGGATCGACTATTACTTTCTCGCCAACATTCACACCAGCAACAATTTCCGTGAATTCAGCACCACGGCGTCCGGTCGTGATCGGGCGCTCGAGTGCTTTTCCGTTCTGCACCAGAATTACCTTTTCGATTCCGGCAAAAGTCACGATCGCGTTGTTCGGCACCGTCACGGCCATCTTCGCGTCGTTGGTAACGATCTCGGCGCGTGCAAACGAGCCGGGTCGCAGGGTCCCATTATTTCTGACGTCGGCCTCCACTACGAGCATTCGGTTTTGTTCGGCAATCACCGGACTCAAACGCATGATCTTGCCAAGGTAAATGTTCGTGTCGCCTTCGACAGTGACGCGAACATCCTGGCCGGTGCGCACGCTGCGTGACTCGCGTTCGGGGATCTCCGCCCGCAGACGCAACGGATCCATGCGCACGATGCGGACCACCGGCGCGCCGGCGGCCATGTACTCGCCGATACTAGCCAGTTTTTCCTGGACGATTCCATCCAGCGGCGCAACGACTGACGTGTCTTTCAACTGTTGCCGCGCGAGATCGAGCTCAGACTTGCGTTGGGCGAGTATGCCCTGACGGTTACGCACTTCTTCGTAAGCATCCTGGTAGCGTCCTTCAGCAACTTTGAAGGCCGCGTTTGCCGAGTCAAACTCCGCTTTTGCGATCACGCCCTGTTCGACCAATCGCGCCGCGCGATCGCGATTGAACTTCGCTTCGTCGTAAACAGCGCGTGCCTGGCGCACCGTTGAAGTCTGGTCCGGATCGATCCGATAGTCGTGTCCTTGAGGGGCCAAACCGAGACGCGCGCGTGCCTGCGCCAGCCCTGCTTCCGCC
>DASUOZ010000658.1:0-11708 GCA_036276375.1 Pyrinomonadaceae bacterium
CGTCGGGTCGCGCTCTATGGTGTTGCGCGACTCATCGAGCACAAGACGAAAGAGAAAGCCGCACTCGATGCGCTGATGTCTACCGACGAGATCATTCGCGATCGCGAGGAGTTGAGCGAACAGATTCGCGCGTTGCAGGAACTACAACAGATGGCGGCGAGCTACGGGTTCGATATTTCGCAGCCCGCTCGCAACGCTCACGAAGCCGTGCAGTGGCTCTATTTCGCGTATCTCGCAGCCGTCAAAGAACAGAACGGCGCCGCGATGTCGCTCGGCCGCACGTCCACTTTCCTCGACGTCTACTTCCAGCGTGACCTCCGCAACGGCGTCATTACGGAAGAACGCGCGCAGGAGATCATCGACGACTTCGTCATCAAGCTGCGCATCGTTCGTTTCCTGCGCACGCCGGAATACGACGAGCTCTTTGCCGGCGATCCAACGTGGGTCACGGAATCGATTGGCGGCATGGGCGACGACGGCCGTCCACTCGTGACCAAAACGAGTTTTCGCTTTCTGCAAACGCTCTACAACATTGGGCCGGCGCCGGAGCCCAATCTCACGATCTGGTATTCACCGCGTTTACCGGACGGGTTTCGCAGTTTCGCGTCAAAGGTGGCCATCGACACCAGCTCAATTCAATTTGAGAGTGACGAGATCATGCGTAACGCGTGGGGCGACGACGGTGCGATCGCCTGCTGCGTTTCGCCGATGCGCGTCGGGAAGCAGATGCAGTTCTTCGGCGCCCGCGCGAACCTCGCCAAGTGTCTTTTGTATGCGATCAACGGCGGCCGCGATGAGCTAACGGGCAAGCAGGTCGCGCCCGCGAGTGAACCAGTACAAGGTGAATATCTCAAGTTTGACGAAGTGCTCGGCAAGTTTGAAAAGATGATGGACTGGCTGGCCCGCGTGTACGTGAATGCAATGAACACGATTCATTACATGCATGACAAGTATGCCTACGAACGGATCGAAATGGCGTTGCACGATTACGCGCCGTTGCGAACGATGGCCTTTGGCATCGCCGGCTTGTCAGTCGTCGCGGACAGTCTCTCGGCGATTCGTTACGCAAAGGTCCGCGTCGTTCGTGATGAGACTGGACTAATCACTGATTACGAAATCGAAGGCGAGTTTCCGCAGTTTGGCAATAACGACAACCGTGTGGACCAGTTCGCGGCGTGGCTCGTGAGCACGTTCATGACGAAGCTCAGGAGGTATCCGACTTACCGCCATGCTTATCACACGCAATCGGTGCTGACGATCACCTCAAACGTGGTCTACGGCAAGAACACCGGCAACACTCCGGATGGACGGCGGCAGGGAGAACCGTTCGCTCCGGGCGCCAATCCGATGCACGGTCGTGACGTGCACGGCATTCACGCCTCCGCCGCTTCCGTCGCCAAGATTCCCTACCGCGACGCCGCCGATGGAATCTCGCTGACTTCGTCACTCGTTCCGGAAGGTCTCGGTAGATCCCCGGAAGATCGAGTAGTGAATATGCGCGGCATACTCGACGCGTTCTTCAGCTCCACCGGTTACCACATGAACGTGAACGTGTTGAATCGCGAGATGCTGAAGGATGCGATGGACCACCCGGAAAAATATCCGAACCTGACGATACGCGTTTCCGGCTATGCGGTGAACTTCGTGCGACTGACGCGCGAACAACAGATGGACGTGATTAATCGAACGTTTCATGGGGCGAATTAATGACTGAGCTGAACGTACCAGGACAGGTTTCGCTCGAAGCGAAGAACCCTTTCGAGCTTCGCGTCGGGCTAAGCAAGGATGTAGCAGAGTCGATAGTCACTCACGGACTCAAGACGGGTGACATCGGCTTCCTGCATTCGTTCACGACGGGCTCCGCGATCGACGGACCGGGGATTCGCTTAGTGGCGTGGACCAGCGGGTGCCAGTTTCGTTGTCTCTACTGTCACAACCCTGACACGTGGAACATGATGAACGGAATGGCTGTCCCGCTCGACCGCGCGGTGGCGGAAATCAGGAAGTATGGACACGGGCTGAAGATCATGTCGGGCGGAGTCACGTTGAGCGGCGGTGAACCGCTCATGCAGGACCGCTTTGTCGTAAAGCTTTTGTCGGCGGCAAAGGAAATGGGAATTCACACGGCGCTCGACACCAATGGGTATCTCGGTGAACGCCTGTCGGATGAAGAGCTCGAAAAGATCGACGTCGTGTTGCTCGACATCAAGGCCTGGGACGCGGCGCGCCATCAACGTCTGACCGCAAAGGATAACGGTCCAATTCTCGATTTTGCGCGCCGCCTGGCCCAACGCGGCAGAAATGTCTGGGTGCGTTACGTGCTGGTGCCGTCACTGACTGACGACGAAAACGATATCCGGCAAATTGCGGCGTTTTCCGCCGGGCTCGGAAATGTCGAGCGCGTCGACGTGCTGCCGTTCCATCAGATGGGACGTTACAAGTGGGGAAAGCTGGGCCTCGATTACAAACTCAACGATGTGCAGCCGCCTGCGCCTGAGCTGGTAGAACGTGTTTGCGATCAGTTTCGTGCGGCGGGCTTGAAAACTTATTAAGACCAACTTGAAAGTATATTTGCCACAAAGAAGCACAAGAAGCACAAAGGTTTTGCTAACAGACTTGTGCCCTTTGTGCCTCTTTGCGGCTGAAGACCCTGCCGGACGGAAACGGAGAATAACGATGATCTACCAACCCCAAACTCGAATTGCACTGGTCCTGCTTCTTGTTCTCGGAGCATGGCAAGCCACACTCGCGCAGCAAAAGAAACCAACCGTCGTGATACTCGCCACCGGCGGCACAATCGCCGGCGCAGCGTCCAGCGGAACACAAGCAGCATATACCTCGGGCGCCGTTACCATCGACGCGATGATCGCCGCCGTGCCGGGTATTAAAGACATGGCCAACATCAAGGGCGAGCAGGTTTCGAATGTCGGCTCTCAGGATATGTCGTTTGAAATCATGCTCAAGCTGGCAAAGCGTATCAACGAGCTCATGAAGCAGGGCGACGTCGAAGGTTTTGTCGTCACGCACGGCACCGACACGATGGAGGAGACGGCGTTCTTTTTAAATCTCGTCGTGAAGGGAGACAAACCGGTCGTGATGGTGGGCTCGATGCGGCCTTCGACTGCCGTCAGTGCTGATGGTCCATTGAATTTGTACAACGCCGTTGGTGTGGCTATCGATCCGAACGCGCGTGGACGTGGCGTTCTGGTAGTGATGAACGACTGGATTCACGCCGCCCACTCGTTGACCAAAACCAGCACGACCGCGGTGCAAACGTTCATGTCGCCGTTGCGCGGCGTCGTCGGTGTGGCGACTTACGGCAAGAACGACTTCTACAACAGCCCCGAATGGAAACATACGACCGCGAGCGAGTTTGACGTCAGCAACGTAGCCAAACTGCCGCGTGTCGATATTGTTTTTGCCTGCGCCGACATGCCGCCGGATTTGATTGACGCTTCCGTGGCGAATGGTGCGAAGGGCATCGTGATCGCTGGGGTTGGCAACGGCAACATGAACAAGGCCTCGCTCGACGCCGCCGCAAACGCCGCGAAAAAAGGCGTGATTGTTGTCAGAAGCTCGCGCGTGGCCACCGGCGCCGTGGGCCGAAACGTTGAGGTCAATGACGACGAGCTGGGGTTCATCGCTTCGGACGAGCTCAATCCCCAAAAGGCGCGGCTGCTGTTGTCTCTGGCGCTCCTTAAACAGCGCTCCAAAGCGGAGATTCAAAACCTGTTCACTACCTACTGACGAGTCGCTTCCATGATCTGGATCGAGCTGCTCATATTGTTGGCGTGCATTGTTATTGGTGCACGCCTTGGCGGGATTGCGTTGGGCGCGCTCGCCGGAGTCGGCTTGCTCGTGTTCGTGTTTCTGTTTGGTCTTCCGCCCGGTGGTCCACCACAGTCTGTATTGGGAATGATCATCGCGGTGATTACGGCCCTCGCGACGATGCAGGCTGCCGGCGGGCTCGACTATCTCGTGTCACTCGCGGAAAAAGTCATGCGCAAGCGGCCGCAGTACATCACCTTCGTCGCGCCGATTGTGACTTACGTGCTCGTACTGGCTTCCGGCACGGCCCATGTGATCTACGCGTTGCTGCCGGTGATCGCGGAGGTGTCGCGTAACGGCAAGGTCAGGCCGGAGCGTCCATTGTCGATCAGCGTCATCGCGGGATTCCAGGGAGTGATTGCGTCACCAATCTCCGCGGCGACTGTTGCGATGCTCGGGTTCCTGCTCGTTCAGGGCATCTCTTTGCCGCGCCTGTTGGCGATCACTATTCCGTCTACGTTTCTGGGTGTGGTGATCGGATCGTTGTCGGTCGCCTGGCGAGGAAAAGAGCTGGACGACGATCCGGTCTATCAGAAGCGACTCGCGGCCGGGGAACTAAAACTCGCTCAAGCCGCGACGGCAGCCGCGGAACAAAACCTCTTTCGCGCGCGTGGCTCGATGTTGTTTTTCCTGTTGGGCATCGTGCTGGTGGTGCTGATCGGGATCTTTCCGAACCTGCGACCGGCGTACGACGTCGTCAATGAGGGCGTTGTCATTGATACCGATCAAGTCGGCATGGGCATGGCGATCATGATTGTCATGATCGCGATCGCCGGACTGATCATGGTCGTCTTCAAAGCGTCTCCCGAAGCGGCGTTGAAAGGCACGATCATGCGCAGTGGTATCACGGCTATCATCTGCATACTCGGAATTTCCTGGTTGGGCTCGTCGTTTTTTGAAGGCAATCGCGCTTTCATCGTCGGTGGCATCTCAAACGTGTTGGCAGTCTATCCGTGGACGTTTGCGATCGGAATGTTTGTGCTGTCGACGATGCTTTTCAGCCAGGCGGCGACTGTGGCGATCCTGATGCCGGTGGGCGTAGCGCTGAAGTTACCGGCGGCGACGCTGGCCGCCCTTTACCCGGCTGCTAACGGGATTTTCTTCCTGCCGACGTACGGGACGCTGTTGGCTGCTGTTTCTTTTGATCAAACAGGTACGACGAGGATTGGAAAGTACCTGCTCAATCACAGTTTCATGCTGCCGGGACTGGTTACGATCACGTCAACCATTATCATCGCGTTATTGCTTAGCAAGCTGCTGAACTGAGGGCCACATGCAATCAGGACTATTGGATCCGTTGCCGCTTTGGTTGATCCTGCCGCTGACAGTAGCGGTCGCGCTGTTCGCTGTGGAGTTGGGTTATCGTTTGGCGCATTCTCGCAAGCAGCGCGCGGTACCGGAGAAGGAGTCGAACCTCGGCGGCATGGTCGGCGGAACACTGGGTCTGTTGGCGTTCATGCTGGCGTTTACGTTCGGACTGGCCGGATCGCGTTTCGAAGCTCGACGAGAGATCGTGCTGTCCGAAGCAAACGCAATTAGCACGACGTTTCTTCGTGGCGGAATGCTGCCTGAGCCGATGAGTACAGACGCTCGCAACCTGCTGCGCGAGTACGTCGACGTCCGGCTTCAGGGAGTTCAGCAGCACAAGGTTGACGAGGCGATCGCGAAATCCGAAGAAATACATGAGAGGCTTTGGTCAACAGCCATTGCCGCGACCCAGAAAGAACGTTCCCCGACGACAAATTTATTCGTGACCTCGCTCAACGATGTGATGGTCTTACACGCGACGCGACTCCAGAGAGTACGCAGCCGCGTGCCGGAGGTGATCTGGATCGTTCTGTACCTGCTGTTGACTCTGACGATGGTGATGATTGGTTACCAGCAAGGGCTGAGCGGCAGCAAGCGTTCACTAGCCGTCATCGCGCTCGTGCTTGGTTTTTCAACAGTGCTGTACTTGATTGCCGATCTCGATCGACCGGGTCGCGGAATGCTTCACGTGAGTCAACAGGCGCTGGTCGACGTGCGCCGTTTGATGAAGTGAGCCGCGGTCTTCGCTTATTCGCGCAGGTAATGGCAGGTGTATCCGCCGGGATGCTTGCGCAGGTAGTCCTGGTGATAATCCTCCGCGGTGTACCAGGTCGCCGCGGGCTCGATGCTCGTAGTGATTGGTCGCTGCCATCGTCCTGATGCCTCAACACGCGCAATGACGCGTTCCGCGACAGCCCGCTGTTCTTCTGACTGCGGAAAGATAGCTGAGCGGTATTGCGTCCCGACATCGCCGCCCTGGCGGTTTAGCGTTGTGGGGTCATGCAGACGGAAGAACCAGCGCTCGAGGAGTTCCTCGAAGCTGAGCACCGACGGGTCGAAGGTCACTCGAACCGCTTCCGCGTGGCCGGATTTGCTGTGATGAGTATCTTCATAGCGTGGGTTTTCGAGGTGACCGCCCGTGTACCCAACTTCCGTGTCGATCACTCCGGGAACATCGCGCAGGATATCTTCAACTCCCCAGAAGCATCCGCCGGCGAGCACGGCCACCTCAACCTGCTGCGCACCGGATCGAGTAACTTCAGATGGATTCATTGGCATTTTTCTTTCAAGCTTTCGGTTCGGACTTCAACTGCCGTGAGCCGGCTGCGTTCCGTTAAAGTGTGATCTTGCGCCTCAGCGGTCTTCCATGCAACCCCAGATCGTGAGAGCCGCAGATAACGCAACATTTAACGCCTGCGGCGTCGATGGCTCCTGAAACCAAACTGAGCCACTTCCCCGCGCAGGATACCAACTCATGCGGCCTACGTTAGAAAGCGCGAGACGCGTGAACCGACCGGAACCGTGAGCAGCGGCGTTGCGCCGTAGCGCAGGACACGTTCGCTGTGACTGCCGCGCAGACCGTCGAGGAAACCGTTGCGCCCGTCAGTGGACATCACGACCAGATCGGCTTTCCGATCTTTGGCGGTCTTGACGATCGCGTCGATAACTTCGCCCGTTCGCAGTTCCTTCTCCCAGGTCCAGCCAGGCACTTCCGGATAGCGCAATGCGGGCATCGAGTTTGAATCGCCCACGTGCAGCACCGTGAAGGTCCCTTCGGAAACCTTCAGCTTGGTGGCGAATCGCGCCGCGGCATTCAAAGCCGGTTCGGGTCGAGGTGAACGAGCAATCGGAACGAGGATGTTCTTCAACTTAACTGAACCATCCTGCGCGGAGACAAAACCCTCGATGTCGCCGGGAATCAACAGCGTCATCTCACCGGCCTTGCGTGTGACGGGCGCTGACACTGACTTACCAAGCCACGGAACACGGCCGCCGCGTTGACTCGTGGACAACACGATCAGATCGGTAGGATTTCTCTCGAGGTAGCGGAGCACCGCGTCAACCGGTTCTCCCTCGGCAGCCATCACTTTGCTCGCCTGGACGCCGAGCTTGCCGACGTCGGATTTCTCGCTTCCTTTCGGCAATGCTCCCCAGCGTTCAAGAGTCTCACGGATGCCGGGAAAGTCGGACCACTGCGAAGCTGAATCGCTCGCAACGTGTAAGAGCGTCAGTTTGCTTCTGGCCAGCAGTGCCGTTTTGAGCGCGTGGTGAAAAGCAACGAGGCTGCTTTCCGAAAAGTCAGTCGGATGCAGCACACTCTGGATCAATGAAAAGCCGGGTCCGGGCATCATGGCAGTTTCTCTCCGCGGTTATTGAAACATTCCTCTGAAGGTTTCACGTTCGTAAACAGCCGGATTGGGAATCTTCTGGAAGCTCATGTTTCCACGCATTTCGGTCAGCGAGCTCCATTCATTCGCTATCATCCATGCTTCCAATTCGGTGCGCAATGTTTGCAGGTAGCGCGGCCCGTGACGCATCAGGGCGGAAACCAACTGCACGGCATGAGCTCCGGCCATCGTCGACTTGATCACGTCGAGCGCCGTGTGAACTCCACCGGTGATTCCGAGCGAGGCTTTGATACGTCCGGACAGCACGGCTGTGCCACGGAGACGCAAATCGAGGTCGGCGGAACTCGACAGTTCAACTCGGCGCAATACTTCCAGCTCGATCACGTCGAAGTCGATCTTGTGAAAACGCGTAAAGAGCACGATCGCGTCGGCGCCGGCCGCATCGAGCTGCAAAGCGAAATTTGCGAAAGCAGTGAAGAGAGGCGACAACTTCACGGCCACCGGAATCCCTAACTCACCTTTTACCTGCTGGAGCACTTGCAGCATTTGGCTTTCGACCTCAGCGGAATTGAATGCCGGATCACTCGCGGCGTGATAGAGGTGAAGTTCGATCGCGTCTGCCCCGGCTTGCTCCATGAGCCGAGCGTGAGAGACCCAGCCGCCGGGAGTGCTGCCGTTGACCGAGGCGATCACGGGAATGCTTACGGTCTGCTTAACGCGGCGCAAGTGTTCGAGATATTCATCCGGGCCGGGAGCTGAGTCCGGGTCGGGCAGGTAACTGGAAGCTTCCGGAAACGAGTCGCCATACATCTCGGAGGAAAAGAAATCAGACAACTGTTCGCCTGTGATCTCCTCCTCGTAGAGTGACGGCAGGACCACAGCGCCGGCGCCGTAGTCTTCAAACAGCTTTACGGTGTCGAGGTTTTCCGTCAGCGGACTCGAGCCGACGAGCAATGGGTTGTGCAAGGAAAGTCCCAGGTAACGGCTGGTTAGATCGATGCGATTCATTTCGTCTCCTCGCCATCCAGTTTTCCACTTCCATCTTTCGTTTCGAAGGCCGGCACTTTCATTCCCGCAAGCTGCTGGTAAACGAGGTAACGTCTTTCGGCGGCGGCTTGAGCGTCGTCGAGAAATTGCTTGAAGCGCACCGGATCGGAACGTTCGATCATGCGGAAGCGCGATTCGTTACGCATGTAATCAGCAACTTTGGCTTTCGGTGGGCCATAGTCGAGATCGAGTGGTGGTTCTCCTTTGCTGATGCGACGTGGATCGAAGCGGTAAAGCGGCCAGACGCCGGATTCGACGGCAAGTTTCTGTTGCGCCGCGCCCTGGGCCATGTCGTAACCATGTGCGATGCAGTGACTATAGGCGATGATCAGCGACGGCCCACGATAAGCTTCCGCCTCACGAAACGCCTGGACCGTTTGCAGCATCTTCGCGCCGAAGGCCACACGCGCAACGTAAACGTGCCCGTACATATTCGCCAGCATACCCAGATCCTTCTTGCCGACTGGTTTGCCGGCGGCGGCAAACTTGGCCGCCGCGCCCAGCGGTGTCGACTTCGATTGTTGGCCGCCGGTATTTGAATAGACTTCCGTATCCAGTACGAGCACGTTGACGTCGCGGCGGTTTGCGAGCACGTGATCGAGCCCACCGTAACCGATGTCGTAAGCCCAACCATCACCCCCGACGAGCCAGACACTCTTTTTGACGAGGTAGTCGACAAGTGTTTCCAGCCGCCGCGCTTCTGCTGATTGAATACCGGCCAACTTGCTGCGGAGAACGGTTACGCGCTCGCGTTGGGCAATGATTCCGGCTTCGGTTTCCTGGTCTGCTTCGAGTAACTCACTCGCAAGCGTCTCTCCAATCGCTTGCGCCATGTGCTGGACCAACGCGCGAACGGCATTGATGTGAGCATCGAGAGCGAGACGGAAACCGAAGCCGAATTCGGCGTTGTCCTCGAATAAAGAGTTGGACCACGCCGGTCCTCGCCCGTCACGATTCGTCGTGTAGGGTGTTGTGGGGAGATTTCCGCCATAGATTGAAGAGCAGCCGGTCGCGTTCGCGATCAGCAGGCGGTCACCGAACAGTTGCGTGAGGAGTTTTAAATAAGGAGTTTCGCCGCAACCAGCGCACGCGCCGGAGTACTCGAACAGCGGTTCGAGAAACTGTGAACCTTTGTGGTCGAGGCGCACGACCTCGGCGCGATCGAGCTCCGGGAGTTTGAGAAAGAAGTCGTAGTTGGAACGTTCAGCGTCTCGCAACGGCGCCTGCGGTTCCATGTTGATCGCTTTGTGCTTGGGGTTCGTTCTGTCTTTGGCCGGACAGACGTTAACGCACAGATTGCATCCGGTGCAGTCTTCGGGCGCGACCTGAATCGTAAACATCTTTCCCTTGTATTCAGCGGCTCGGTAGGGCGTGGATTTGAAGGTCGCAGGCGCACCGGCAAGTGTCGAGTCCTCGTAAACTTTGGCGCGTATCGCCGCATGTGGACAGACAAGCGCGCACTGGTTGCACTGGATACAGACCTTGGCGTCCCACACCGGGATCTCGAGCGCCAGGTTGCGTTTCTCCCATTTCGCCGTGCCGACGGGCCAGGTGCCGTCTACTGGAAAAGCGCTCACCGGAAGCAGGTCGCCCTTCCCGGCCATCATCACAGCGCTGACTCTCTGCACGAAATCCGGAGCTTGTGCTGAAACAAGCGGCGGTCGCAACCTCGTGGCAGACGCCGTTTCGGGCAGCGGAACCTCGTTGAGATGGGCCAGCGCCAGGTCGACGACTTCACAGTTTCGACGGACGACTTCCGGTCCGCGCTTACCGTAACTCTTCTCGATCGATTTCTTGATGTGCGCGATCGCGTCTTCTCGCGGCAGGATGCCCGATATGCCGAAGAAGCACGTTTGCATGATCGTGTTGATGCGTCCGCCCATGCCGACTGTTTTAGCGAGTGCGTAGGCGTCGATAACGAAGAAACGAATGCGCTTTTCGATCATCTGGTCCTGCATCTCGCGCGGCAGACGTTCCCAAACCGCTCCTGCATCGCCCGGCGCATTCAACAGAAAAACGGCGCCGGGAGCGGCGTATTCCAGCACGTCGATCTTGTCTACAAACTCAAACTGGTGACAGCCAACGAAGCCTGCGCGGTCGAGCAGATACGCCGAGCGGATGGGCCGCGGACTCGTGCGCAGATGGGAAATTGTGATCGCGCCCGACTTCTTTGAATCGTAAACAAAGTAGCCCTGCACGAAGCGATCGGTCTCGTGGCCGATAATCTTGATCGAATTTTTATTCGCGCCGACGGTACCGTCAGCGCCGAGACCGTAGAACAACGACGTGGAAACGTCGTCGTCTTCGGTTCGAAAAGAAGGATCCCAGGCGAGCGAGGTATGCGTGACGTCGTCGATGATGCCGACTGTAAAGTGACGCCGCGGAGTTGCGTTCTTCAGCTCGTCAAAGACCGCCTTCACCATCGCGGGTGTAAACTCCTTCGAAGACAATCCATACCGGCCCGCAATCACATTTGGTTCACTTGTTGTGAATCTCGACTCGCTATTCTTGCCCTCCGCGCGTGCTTCAGCCAGAGCGGTAACTACGTCGAGATAAAGCGGATCTCCCGGCGCGCCTGGTTCCTTGGTCCGATCGAGCACGGCGATTGCCGTGGCGGTCTTCGGCAGCGTATCGATGAACGCCTGGCGCAGAAAAGGACGATACAGACGCACTTTCACCAGACCCACTCGTTCGTCACGATCAGCCAGGTATTGAACGGTTTCATGCACCGTCTCCGCGCCCGAGCCCATGATGACCACCACGCGTTCGGCTTCCGGATGGCCCACGTATTCGAAGAGGCCGTAGTGGCGTCCGGTTCTCTCGCCGAGTTTTGCCATGAGACGGTCGACGATTGCGGGAACTGCGTCGTAGTAAGTGTTCGCAGCCTCGCGAGCCTGAAAGAAGACGTCAGGGTTTTGCGCGGTGCCGCGCAGGACGGGCCGGTCGGGAGTGAGTGCTCGTTCGCGATGAGCGTAGATGGCTTCTTCTGAAATCAGACTGCGCAGATCGTCGTCGCTAAGCTCTTCTATTTTCGCGACCTCGTGCGACGTGCGAAACCCGTCGAAGAAATGCAGGAAAGGAATGCGCGATTCGAGTGTGGCGGCGTGGGCGATGGCCGCCATGTCGTGTGCTTCCTGGACGGAGTTG
Source organism: Pyrinomonadaceae bacterium (assembly GCA_036276375.1). Lineage (GTDB taxonomy): Bacteria > Acidobacteriota > Blastocatellia > Pyrinomonadales > Pyrinomonadaceae > PSRF01. The sequence continues at coordinate 11,679 of DASUOZ010000658.1, forward strand.
GCGCAGAGTAATGCGAAACCCGTTTGACGG
>DASUOZ010000659.1:0-2047 GCA_036276375.1 Pyrinomonadaceae bacterium
CGGTTTTGTTGCTGGCTAATGAAGACGCTGCGCGTGAGTCGGGCGGCGACGCGCCGGTGCTGGCGTCGCATTTTCAGCGCGCCGCCGTCGATTACTTTCCGAGCCGGGACGTGGAGTTGTTGGAGTACATGGAACTGCTGGCAGTCTTCGAATCCTCGAGCCGCCGTTTATTGCCTTCCAAATACGCCACCCTCACCCCCGAAGAGCTCGACACTCGCCTCCGTCACCTACGCGCGATCGTCGGCAGCCGCCGCTAGCTGGTCGTCGTTTTTGTCTTAAATCCGTTTGTCGTTTATTTCTTCAATCCCAGATCCGCTCAGCTACGCCTGACGCGCCGCCCGCGATAACGAACCTTGGCCGGCAGCTCGACCGGAAGGTCGAGTTCGTCGTCCACGATATCTTCCAGATGGACTGCAGCCACCCGCGCATACGCAAGCAAGGTCATCAACGTAGGCTCGCGTTCGTCGTTCTCGTATTGCGAAATACGCCCATAATGCATGGTGTCTTCCAACCCGAGTCGAACGAGCATCTGTGTTTGCGACAGCTCGAGTGTCTCGCGAATGTGGCGCAGTTTGCTGGCCAGCCGCAGCGGCCGCGGACGCGGGTTTCCCATCAGAGTTGACCTCCTGACGACGGACAACCACAACGTCCTGGCGGACGACCACCACGTCCTGACCGAGTTGCACAAAGATTTTGCTTGCGTCGACTCCCAGATGGGAGTAGTATGACTGCGCTTTCGATTGTCGCCGGATTCATAAACCTGTCATGAACGACGGCGACGCTCATCACTCGTTAGTGTGGGAGCTTGAGCTGCGCATTGAGCGGCTTGATTGTCAAAGACGAGTGCAATCGTAAAGCGTCAGGAGAAAATCGTAAATAGCAAATTGAGTTTGGGCGCCTGGCGCAAGCCAGGTGGAGTCCGCAGAGGCGCGCGACCCCTGCTTCTGCGGACTCGGGGGCCAACAGCGTGAACGCTGAAGAACTGATCGAACGAGACCCGGAAAAGATGGGTGGCGTGACCGTGTTCACGGGGACGCGCGTTCCGGGTGCATGTCTCTTCCAGTTCCTCGAAGACGATCAGACGCTGGAGACGTTTCTGGACCAGTATCCGAGTGTCAGCCGCGCCCAGGCGCGTGGCGTTCTCGGCGCGTCGCGCGATCTTCTGTTGAGTTCTGAAATACCCTGAAATGTGGTAGCTTGCTCGCGTTATGCAAGCACCGACTTACGCCGACGTGGTAGCAGCGCGCGAGTTCATTTCTCCCTACTTACCAAAGACACCGCTGATCCGCAGTCACAAGATTTCCGAAGCACTCGGTTGCGATTACTACCTCAAGTTAGAAAACCTGCAACCGGTCGGCGCCTTCAAAGTACGTGGCGGCGTGAATCTTGTGGGCCACGCCGGCCACGCCGGCCGCCCCGAAACGCTCATTACAGCTTCAACCGGCAATCACGGGCAGTCGATCGCTTACGCCGGACGGCTCTTCAACACGCGCGTCATTATCTACGCGCCCGCTGAAAACGTTAATCAGGCGAAACTCCGGGCCATGCGGGACCTCGGCGCTGAAGTCCGGCTGCACGGACGCGACTTCGATGAAGCACGACTCGAAACCGAGCGCGTCGCCAACGCCGAAGGCTTTCGTTACGTTCACTCCGCCAACGAGCCGCTTCTCGTCTCGGGCGTCGGGACGATCGGACTGGAGATATTCGAAGACCTGGCTGATGTTGACGTCATCATCGCGCCTGCCGGTGGCGGGAGTTGCGCTTCCGGTAACTGCATCGTCGCCCACAAGCGAAACCCAAACGTAAAAGTGATCGCGGTTCAGTCGGAAGGAGCGCCGGTGATGTGGCACGCGTGGCGCAATCACAACCTCGATCCGTATCCTACGATGACGACCGAGCACGAAGGACTCGCGACGCGCGTCCCATTCGAGCTCACCAACAAAATCCTGTGGGAGTTGCTTTCCGACTTCGTTCTCGTGAGCGACGCACAGATAAACGACGCGATTCGCATCCTCGCGCGCGACGCCAAACAGCTCGCCGAAGGCGC
>DASUOZ010000660.1:0-3757 GCA_036276375.1 Pyrinomonadaceae bacterium
GACCCAGGGTAGCCGCTGCGCTGCGCGGCAACCCTGGGCTGGAATTAGCGAACGCCTTCGGCGTTGGCGAACAGAAACTAGCGAAATTAGCGAACGCCTTCGACGTTTGGCGAACAGGAACCAGGGAAATTACCGAACGCCTTCGACGTTGGCGCCTGGTTACTGCCCCTCAGAAACGACGGCGAAGCGGCTCGTCTTCCACCACTCGATCGTTCGCTTCAAACCTTCACGCAGATCGACCTTTGATTCGTAATTGAGAAGTTCGCGCGCCATCGTGATGTCTGCGAGGCTATGACGCACGTCGCCCACCCGCGGCTCCAGATACTGCGGCGTAACGTCCTGTCTGCCGGTCAAGTCTTTCAACTCCGCCAGCAACTCATTCAAAGTCACGCGCGCGCCGTTCGCGACGTTGATGACCTTCCCCACCGCGCCCGGCGCATTCGCGGCGCTAAGGTTTGCCGCCACGACGTTATCGATGTAGGTGAAGTCGCGCGACTGCTCGCCGTCGCCATAGATCACAAGCCGTTCGTTGCCGAGCAGCGCGCTGATAAAGCGCGAAACGACTCCTGAGTACTGCGAACCGGGATCCTGCCGTGGTCCAAACACGTTGAAGTAGCGCAAGGAAACGGTCTCGAGTCCATACACGCGTGTAAACACCTGGCAGTAATACTCGCCAACGAGTTTCGCCACCGCGTACGGCGATAACGGATCGGGAGCCATCTGTTCAACCTTCGGCAGCGTGGGCTGATCGCCGTAGGCAGAGCTCGACGCCGCATAAACCACACGACGCACTTTCTTGTCACGCGCCGCAAGCAGCAGTGAAAAAGTACCGTCAACTGAAGCGATATGTGTTTGGACAGGCTCGGCAACCGATCGCGGAACGGAAGGAATTGCCGCTTCGTGAAAGACCACTTCAGCGCCGTCGAGAGCTTTCGCCAGTACGTTTTCGTCAGCGACACTGCCCTCAATGAAATCTATGTCGCCGCCAATCTCGCCGAGGTTCTCGCGATGACCCGTCGAGAGATCGTCGAGCACTCTGACGCGCGCACCGCCGGCGCTCAGTGCTGAAGCGATATGTGAACCAATGAAACCTGCCCCGCCTGTGACGACTACTGTTCCCGTTAATGGCATCGTTTATCGGCCTACACCCAGGTACTGAAAACCGAGCTCCTTCATATCGTCTGGATCATAAATGTTGCGCAAGTCGGCGACTTTCGGCGTGGCCATCAAATCACGAATACGCGAGAGGTCGAGCGCGCGAAACTGGTTCCACTCAGTCACGAACACGAGCGCATCCGCGCCACTCACCGCCGCGTATTCGTCATCGGCGTACTCGATATCGGTAAGCACTTTCTTCGCCTCAATCATCGCCACCGGATCGTATGCGCGCACCCTGGCGCCGTCCTCGAGGAGACTGTGAATGATGCCGATCGCGGGCGCCTCGCGCATGTCGTCAGTCTCCGGTTTGAAAGCGAGACCGAGCACCGCGATGGTCTTGCCTTTCAGTTCGCCCACCAGCTTGCGGATCTTCGTGAGCACGTGCTGGCCCTGTCGCTGATTGACTTCGATCACCGCATCGACAATCAATGAACCGCAGTCATATTGCCGCGCGACTGACGCCAGTGCGCGCGTGTCTTTCGGAAAACAGGAGCCGCCAAACCCTGGTCCCGGATGCAGGAATTTGCTGCCGATCCGCTTGTCCATGCCGATCGCGCGCGCTACATCGTGCACGTCGCAACCGATCTTATCGCACAGGTTGGCGATCTCGTTGATGAACGATACTTTCGTGGCGAGAAAAGCGTTGGCAGCGTACTTCGTCAGTTCCGCGGCTTCCAGTGACGTGATCACAAACGGTGCTTCGATCAGATAAAGCGGCCGGTACAGATCTTTCATGATCGCGATCGCTTCTTCATCGCGGCTGCCAATCACCACGCGGTCGGGACGCATGAAGTCGTTGATTGCCGCGCCTTCACGCAAAAACTCCGGATTGGACACGACGCCAAACGTCGCCCTGGTCTTCTTTCGTTCGGCGATCAGTTGGCGGATGTGCTCTCCGGTACCGATCGGCACGGTGGATTTGGTGACGACCACCTTGTAACCGTTCATGTAGTCCGCCACGGAGCACGCCGCAGCTTCAACAAAACTGAGATCGGGTGAACCGTCGGGCTTTGGCGGTGTGCCGACCGCGAGAAAGATTACGAGGGCCTGTTCGACGGCCTGGCGCACGTCAGTGGTGAAATGTAAACGTCCGGCCTGGCTGTTTTTGGCGACCAGTTGTTCGAGGCCTGGTTCGTAGATGGGCATCACGCCGTGGAGCAGTCGCTCGATCTTCTCATGGTCCACGTCGACGCACGTAACGTCGACGCCAAACTCAGCGAAGCAGGCTCCGGTGACGAGTCCTACATAACCAGTACCGATAACGGCAATATGCATGTGAATGGCGAAAACCCTTCAAGTCTTGCGGGCAAAATCTTGCGGGCCACGCGGAATAATCGCGTGACCCGCAAGGTCAATTCAAGTGACCGTAGCGCTGGTAGCCAGTGCCACAGTGTTTTTCTGCTCAACCCGGACGAGACTGCGAAACTTACTTGGTCGGGCTGACCACCGTAACGCTGCCGCCGAAGTTCAGATCGTTATTGTGGAATGCGGCGTAAAGCACACCCGCCACAGCGCCACCGACGGCCAGCAGTAACACGGCCAATGCGCCACCGCTCAGGTCATCGTCATCGTCATCGGTCTGCGGATTCGGAACACCCGCCGTTGCACTCTCGCCGGCTGCGACCTGCTTCGTCGTGTTGCCGCTGCGGAATTCCGCAACGCCCGACTGAGTCGCCACTGACGTGCGGCCACGGAAAGCGCTCACCGTAAAGCTGGTGGCTTGAGTGCCATCGACCAGAACCGTACCGTCCTTGGTGGTTAGGTTAACGGTGGTCCCTTCCAGCGTTGAAACCTGAGCTCTGCCGGTCTCGAGCATCGCCGTGATGCTGTTCTCCGCGAAGCTCAGACGAAGGTTGCTGTTCGGAGCGAGCTCAACACGCCCAACGTTGCTAATGTTCACCGATGCACTGCTTTGAGCCGCGGTGCTAATCGTCGAATCCGAAAACACCGTGCCGCCAGAAATTACCTTTTGGCCGTTCACCGTAACTTGCCCTGACACCGACAGCTCGCCTGACGCCTTGGCGCCCGGTGCGGCCAACACCACCATTGAGTAAGCACTCAAAACGGCAACCGCCACAGCAGTCGCGATGGACTTGCGGCTCCAAAGTTTGCTAATCATCAACTTTCCTCCCGTAATGTGTAACACAAAGGTCTTTATTGCGTACCGCGACGGCCTAACAGTCGTGGGAAACTATAGTCTGTGGTTGCTCAAACCTGCAAAGCTCTTAATTGCCAGAAATTACGCGTCGAAAATGGCTAACGCTTGGAATTTATTACACTAATAAAAGCCTTGTGTCAACAATCATTTGGCCTGAGTTTGCCACAAAACTGTGTCGAGGCCGGAGAACTTTTTCCGGCCCGAAGTCTACCATAGGTCCTTGGACCACCGGGTAAGTTTTTTCACGCTTTAACGCTGGTCTTTTTCGGGCCGGCCGCCCTGCGTCTTCGTCGAGACCGCCTTCTCCGTCAGTTCCGCCTGCTCGTAAGGGTCGAGCCGCGCAAACAAATAAAACACCGACCCGGACCGTACGGTCCCCAGGAACCTGAACGTGTTCCGAATCACTTCACCCGCCTTCAGACTCGACGGCTCCGGCGCCTG
>DASUOZ010000661.1:0-2655 GCA_036276375.1 Pyrinomonadaceae bacterium
CGAATCGTCAATAGCCAATATCGTTGCCAGATCGCTCAGAATGATCGGGCGTTTCCAGCTATTCATTTGTTCGCAGGAGCGCAGCAAAGACTCAAGCACCGGCGCCCGCAACGGCGGGTCGGAATAGACTGCCTGAAAGAGAAGCAACAACGCATCGCCACGACGAACAGGGTTTGGCTCGGTCTCGATCTTTTGCAGTAATTCATCAACCGCAGAACTCAACCGTCGATCTCGTTTCTCAACCATTACTCGAATGGGCCAGGCGGCAACGGACACGATTCTATTCGGTTCCGTATGTTCGTAAGCGGCGGCCAGCGCTTCTCCGATCACGGTTTTGAGTTGGCGTGGATCTGTCAGGCGCCAGGCCACCGCCGCCAACGATTGGCAACGATACCAGGGATCAGCAATACTCCGCGCGAGCTCGAGTGCTTTGACTGGTTCAGAAACAGCGAGCTTCCCGACCAAAGTTCGTTTGTTGACGTTCGGTGAGAACCTGATGGGCGCACGCATCATAACAGCCCATGTTGCCGCGCTACTTTCTTCGGCAGCTTGCCCTTCACCAGTTCGTACGATTGCCTGACGTAATGCTCCCACTCCTTGCGATTGAGCCGGTCGATTTCCTCAACCAGCACCCACTTGTAACGCGCCACGTATGGCGCCGGACGAATGCCCGGAGAGTTCGACAGCTCGTCGAATTCATCGTCCTTCACTTTGAAAGAGACACTTAGTGGTCCGTCCAGGGCCGCGACGCAAAACATCTTCCCGGCGACCGAGAAACAAAGGTCATGGCCCCACTTGATATCTTCTGTCACCGCCGGCATCTTCCGGCACAACTCGCGCAAGCTGTCTAGATTCATTTGCCTCAGTTTTCGCTTTTGGGCTCGAGTGGCTTTGCCTTAAAAGTCCGATTCATAGCCACAAAGAGGCACAAAAGGCACAAATCTGTTAGGAAAAGCTTTTGTGCTTCTTTGTGGCAAATATACTTCGGGGCAAAGCGGGCTCGAGTATAAGCCGTAACTCACCTATTGAAACGGCCATATTCTCGGAACCAACCACATGACGATCGCAAACACCGCGAGCGTTAGGATCGATCCCACTTTCAAAAAGTCCACAAAGCGATAACGCCCGGGTGTGTAGACCAAAACGCACGCCGGTTCGAGTGGCGTTAGAAACGAACACGAGGCGGCATAGGTTACGGTTATGGCAAACGTCCTCGGATTGAGCCCCAGCGCGAGAGCAGTCTTCACCGCTATCGGCAGCATGACGAGAGCCGCCGCCTGATTCGACATCGGCTGCGTTAACGCAACCGTCATGATGAAGAAACCCGCCAGCACCGCGAGTGGACCATGACGGCCCGTTCCGCGCACGATGAACTCGGCAAGATACTGATCCGCGCCGGTCTTTTCCATCGCGACCCCAAAACTGATCATGCACGCGATCAGAATCAACAAACGCCAGTCGATTATCTCGTAGACTTCCGTCATGCGCAGCGATCGGCTCGCGAGCAGGATCATCACGCCGATCAACACAGCGATTGGCAGCGCCACCAGGTGCGTAAGAGAGAATAAGAGAAACACGCCAAACGCCAGCAGCGCCCAACGTTGTTTTTGCGGCCGCGCCTGTCTTTCCGAAATCTCTTCGAGGAGCAGAAGATGGCCCTCCGCGGCGAGTGTTTCCATCTGTTCGCGAGTTCCCTGTATTAAGAGGACGTCGCCAAACCTCAATCGTACGCGGCTGATCTTCGAAAGCAGGTCCACGCCGTGACGATTAATGGCGAGGACAATCACCCGATGACGTTTGCGAAACCGAAGCGCCTTCAGTGTCCGGCCGATGAAGTCTGATCCGCGCGGCACCATCGCCTCGAAGAGCTCCGTACCTCTACTCTGCAAAACAGAATCGTTCAACTTGAAGTCAGGCCTGATTTCAATCCCCGCTTCCGCCTTCACCCTGAGAATGTCTTCGACCCGTCCCTGGACCAGCAACAGATCGCCGGCGTGTATTTTCTCGATGGGGCTGGGCGCAATCCTCGATTGCTCCTCACCTCGCAAGATTCCCAGCACGGTTAAGTCGAGCTCGTCACTGATACGCCCTTCGGCAAGCGATTTGTCAATCAGAGGTGAGTTTTCCAGCACTATCACTTCCGTCGCGTATTGCCGGACGTGATATTGCTCGGTTAAAGACCCCGCGGCCTCTCTCCGTGGCAGCAAACGAAGGCCGATCGTCAGCATGTAGAGCATTCCGGCCGCAACAATAATCACGCCAACCTGCGTCAGCTCAAACATCGTAAACGGCTGCATTCCGTAACGCGGCAACGCGCCACTGACCGCCAGATTGGTCGACGTTCCGATCAACGTGCAAGTGCCGCCCAGAATCGCGCCAAAGGCCAACGGCATCAACAGTTTCGAAGGACTGATGTTTCTGCGGGCCGCAATCCCCAACACCACCGGCAGAAACATCGCGGTGGTGGTGGTGTTCTTCATGATCGCGGCAGAAAACGCAGCCGCGAACATGATCAGCGCCGCAATCCGAAGTTCACTGTCTCCAGCGGTGCGGTGTAAGCGGCGTCCGACCAGATCGACGACGCCCGTCTTCGCCAGTCCGCCCGTAAGGATGAACAGCCCGGCAATCGTTATCACGATATCGTTGCCAAAACCG
>DASUOZ010000662.1:0-2661 GCA_036276375.1 Pyrinomonadaceae bacterium
AAAGGCGTGATGCTCACGCACCACAATCTGGTCGCGAACCTCTGCCAGATGGAAGGTCTCGACTACTTCTACGCGGACGACACATTGATCTGCGTTCTGCCGCTCTTTCACATCTACGGCCTGGTAGTGGTGCTCAACATGGGACTGTTTGCGGGCGCCACCGTCGTCACGATGCCGCGTTTTGATCTGGAATCGTTTCTGAAAGCCGTTCAGGATTACGACGTCACGCTCGCGCACATCGTGCCGCCGATCGTGCTGGCCCTCAGCAAGCATCCGGTCGTTGACAACTACCGCCTGCCTAAACTCAAGACGCTGTTTTCCGGCGCGGCGCCACTCGGCGAAGATCTGACGCGCGCGTGTATGGCTCGTCTCGGCTGCGTCGTGCGACAGGGCTACGGCTTGACCGAAACGAGCCCCGTGACACACTCGTCACCCGCGCCGCCAAGAGAGCTGAAGTTTGGATCGGTCGGCGTGCCCGCGCCGAACACTGAGTGCAAGATTGTCGATCTGGAAACGGGTGAAGCACTGCCGCCCGGACAACGCGGCGAGGTCTGCATACGCGGCCCGCAGGTCATGAAGGGCTATCTCAACAGTCCCGACGCCACCGCGCAAACGATCGATCCCGAAGGTTGGCTACACACGGGCGACATCGGTTACGCGGATGAAGATGGTCATTTCTTCATCGTCGACCGCGCGAAGGAACTGATCAAGTACAAAGGTTTCCAGGTGCCGCCCGCGGAGCTTGAAGCAGTGCTTTTGACGCATCCCTGCATCGCGGACGCCGCCGTCATTCCGTGTCCTGACGATGAAGCCGGCGAGGTGCCGAAAGCCATCGTCGTTATGAAGCAGCCCGCCGAACCGCAAACGATTCTCGACTACGTTTCGGAGCGTGTGGCGCCACACAAGAGAATCCGTTATATCGAGTTTGTCGACAAGATTCCCAAATCGCCTTCAGGAAAGATCCTGAGACGCGTTTTGGTAGAGACCGAACGGGCAAAAGCTGAGGCTTTGTGATATTTTTTCTGCCTCAATTTCTGAGGAGGGATGACATGTATTTTCGTCAACTATCTTTCGCGCTCCTGACCCTTTTACTAGCTGCTTCGCCACTTGCCGCGCAGACGCAAAAGACCGCCGACGCGTGGCCGGATTGGGAAACAATTACTCCCGAAGGCGAAGAGTTCACCGTCATGATGCCGAAAAACCCGACTACGGAATCAGTTAAGTTTCCTTATCACAAAATGGAGCTGAACACGCGCCTCTACCTGGCCAAATCAACAACCGGCCCGGTGCTGGCAGTGGCTTCATTCAGCGGCATCAAATCCAATCCCGCGCAGTACACCGAATTTGCGCGTTTCAATTCGTATATCGACGCCTTCAAGGATTTCTTTCCGCCGAAGGTCCGAACCAAAGACACTGCGCTTACCAAGCTAACGCTGGTCAGCAACCGGCCGTTCAACGGTCATACCGGCCGCTCCTACAAAATCTCGATCGGCGAGCTGAACGGTGTGCTCCACGCCTTCGTCACGCGGAAACGCTTCTACGCCATCGTGTCGCTCAATACTAAAAAGGACGACACGGTCGAAGAGAAGTTTTTGAGCTCGTTCACGCTGCCTGAACGCGAGCCCGACCCGCCGAAGAACACGGCCACCGCTGCCAACCAGAACGAGCAGCAACCGCAGCCGCAGCCGGGCGCGGAACAAACTCTCGATAACCAACCGCCGAGTGCGGAGCAAAAACAGGCGCAGCAGCAACAAGGCGACGAGGGCAACGTTGCCGCACCGAAAAAAGAGGGCGATCCCAACACGGGTATCGGCACCGGCACGGGCGGCGGCGGTGAAGTAAACCAACCGCAAAATGCCGATGGGACCCAAAAGCGTGCGCCAATCAACGCCGGCATGCTGAACGGCAAAGCCATCTACCTCCCGCGACCGGAACCACCGAGCGGCGCGAACGGTGTAGTGCTGGTCCAGGTGCTGATTGACGAGCAAGGAAGCGTCATCGACGCCAAGGCGGTTTCGGGACCACAGAACCTGCATGCGATCTCGGTGAACGCTGCGCGTCTGGCCCGGTTTATGCCGACGCTCCTGGCGGGAGTTCCGGTGCAGGTTACGGGCACACTGAGTTACAACTTCGTGCGCTCGAACTAAACATGCGAGCGCATTCCCCCAGATGAAGAGCACGCTCAGGCGACTCGATACGGTTCATGCCGCACTGAAGAGCACGGTAAACGGCGTAGATCCGGCATTACTTTCCAGACGTCCGGCGGAAAATGAGTGGAGCGTCGCTGAAGTAATCGAACATCTCTGTCTCGTCGAAGGGGCAGTGATGAAGGGCATCAAAGCGAAGCTGGCGCAACCGCCGGTAAAGGTCAGTGTCCTGAAGAGGTTTTTTCCGATGCGAATTGTTTCGCTAAGAATAAAACGTCTTCAGGCGCCGAAGTACGTGCAACCGGCGACCGAGTTGCCCTCGATAGACGAATTGTTCGAGAAATTCGACGCGCAGCGCGCCAAAACAAAAGAGATCTGCAACACGGAAGGTCCGGAACGGCTCCGCCAGGTATGCCTCAAGCATCCCTACTTCGGCGACATGGACGGGGCCGCCGCGGTTTCCATGGTTGCTTTCCACGAACAACGCCACTTAAAACAAATTCGCGAAACGATT
>DASUOZ010000663.1:0-3381 GCA_036276375.1 Pyrinomonadaceae bacterium
TCCGCGCGCAGTTGGTGCGGAATCAGATGCAACGGCTCTTCGTGCATCGGACAATCCTTGATCGCGTAGACTGAGCCTTCGGTCGTCCTGGTCCAGTCTTCCAGTCCGCGCTTGAGCATGTTGACGATCGTCGATTTACCACCGCCAACGGGACCCATCAGCAACAGAATGCGTTTGCGCACTTCCAGGCGCTGCGCAGCCGACTTGAAGTACTCGACAATTCGGGCGATCGGTTCCTCGATGCCGAAGAGCTCGGAGGCAAAGAAATTGTAGGAGAGAACTTCGTGCTGCGTGCCCTCGTTGAGTCGCTCCACGCCGGCGGCGTGAACCATGTCGTTGATGCGCGCGTGCGAGAGTTGCGCGATGCGCGGGTTCTGCGCGACTAGTTCGAAGTAATCTCGGAAGGTTCCTTCCCAGCGGAGCGCCTCGTGTTCGCGGCGCAGATCTTCCAAGCGTTCACTGATATTGAATCCTTTGTTGCCATCCTGCTCTTGCATAGCCTTTGAAACCTCTTCGGCTTTCGCGCATTGGACAGCGTGTGGGGAGAGGCCACGCTTTCGTAAAGCAACCGCTCGTCGGTCGGGGAATGCGGTTGGTAAACCATTACTACCTCGTGATACGCCTCACGCGCGCGTAAGCGTGAGCTGCGTCCTCGAAGCATCAGTTCTCAATGATCGTGTCAACGGAACTAGCGGAGGGAAGCACTTGTTGGAAGCGGATACCAGAGCGCTTCCTTGGGATTGCAGTATAACACACGCGTAAAGACCCTAAGTCAATGTTGTTTTTCACCCAGCACTACGCGTGGACGTAAGAGTCGCGCACCGGCGTCATACTCGCCAATCGCAATCAATTGCTCCTGCTCATCACACATCTTTACGTTTTCGCCATCCGTCCATCCCGATCCCTCAACCTTGACCTCCCTTCCATTACTCACATTACGTACGTCCTGCCGGCTTAGATGCACGAAAGGGAGTTTCGAGAGCGCTGCACCAGGTGGCACCACCAGGGCGCCCAGCCCTTCTTCCGCAAAGCTGGTTTTCAGATCGTCTATCGTCACCGCCTCTTCCACCTTAAACTCACCCACGCGCGTGCGACGCAACTCGGCCAAATGTGCGCCGACGGACAGACGCTTACCAAAGTCTTCGGCAAGCGTTCGCACGTAAGTGCCCGAAGAACAAACAACGTGAGCGCGAAAATCGAACGTGCCGTCCAGATTGTCCTTGATCAGTTGACCGTCTGGCTTGATAGCGGTGAACTCATGAATGCAAACACGAACCGGCTCACGGTCCACCTCTTCTCCGCGGCGCGCAAGTTCATACAGCTTCCTGCCTTCGCGTTTTTTCGCCGAATACATCGGCGGCACCTGGTCTATCCATCCGCGCAGGGTCGCAAGCGCTGTATCGATTTCCTGTTCACTCCATTTACCAAGCGGGATGTTTTTTGGACCATCAATTCGCGTTCCAGTGCGATCGCCAGTGTCGGTCGCATAGCCCAAACGGATGACGGCGTCGTATTCCTTGTCCGCGCCACTCAGAAACTGCGCGAGCCGAGTGGACCTGCCGAGTAGCAGAACGAGAACGCCCGTGGCGAATGGATCGAGCGTTCCCGTATGACCGATGCGCCGCTCGTGAAGAATATGACGCACACGCGCAACTACGTCGTGAGAAGTAAGTTCAACCGGCTTGTCGATTACGAGTAATCCATCCATGCACTCATTTTAGATTGCGGAATCAGGATTGGCGATGTGAGAATCGCCCGAATATGAATAGCGGCATGACAGGCGACATGACAACGGAGGAAATGCGCCGGCGAACGTTCAACCGCGCGGTCAAGTTGCTGACTGTCAAACCGCGTTCGATCGCCGAACTGCGTGAGCGGCTACTGCAAGGAAAGAATACAAACGCCGGCATCGTCGAGACGGTAATCGCACGTCTCGAGGAGTATGGCTATCTCAACGACGAACGGTTCGCGTTTAGTTATGCGTCCTTGAAAGTGAAGCAACGGCCGGTGGGACGGCGACGCCTGCAACGAGATTTGAAGCTCAAAAAGGTCGACAACACCGTCGCCGAAGGTGCGCTCGAGCTGGTGTATGCCGAGACGCCCGAAGAACAGCTCATCGACCTCGCCATCCAGAAACGCCTCCGTCTGCGCGGGCGGCCGAAGACACGCATCGAAGCCAAAAAGCTCTTCGATCACCTTTTGCGACAGGGTTTTGAGTTTGAACTCGTCAGTGACAAGGTGCGTGCACTCTTCGATCCGTCTTGTTAAACTCAAATCGAAATGACTGGTAACGAAATACGCGAGATTTTTCTGAAATACTTCGAGGACCACGGCCACACGCCCGTCCGCTCCTCGCCGCTGCTGCCCGCCAACGATCCGACGTTGCTGTTTACCAACGCGGGCATGAATCAGTTCAAAGATACTTTCCTCGGACGCGAAAAGCGCGACTACGTTCGCGCCGCGTCGTCGCAGAAGTGCATCCGCGCCGGCGGCAAGCACAACGATCTGGACGAGGTCGGCAAAACCGCGCGGCATCACACGTTCTTCGAGATGCTCGGCAATTTTTCCTTCGGCGACTATTTCAAAGAAGACGCGGTCAAGTATGCGTGGGACTTGCTCGTCAACGTTTGGAAGCTCGATCCGAGGCGGTTGTGGTTTACGGTTTATGAAGGCGACGCGGAAGTCGGACCTGACGAAGATGCGGAACGCTTCTGGGAAGCGGTCGGCGCGCCGCGCGAAAGGATCCTGCGGTTCGGCCGGAAAGATAATTTCTGGCAGATGGGTGAAACTGGGCCATGTGGCCCGTGCAGCGAAATTCACTACTACATGGGAGCGAGCCCTGACGATCCGCAGAACTCCGCCGAGAACGTTAACGGGCCCGGCGACACGATCATGGAGATCTGGAACCTCGTCTTCATGCAGTTTGATCGCAGTGAAGTCGCACCGGGTCAATACAAACTCGAACCGCTGCCCGCGCCTTCAGTCGACACGGGCGCCGGACTCGAACGTCTCGCCGTCGTGCTTCAGGGCGTCAAGTCAAACTACGACACCGATCTGATCCGCCCGATCATCGAGCGGACCGCGCAGATCGCCGATCGCCACTACGAACCGGGAACGCAGCAGGGTTTTGCGATGCGCGTAATCGCGGACCACGCGCGCGCGACCGCTTTCGCGATTGCCGATGGCATTCTGCCCGGCAACGAAGGCCGCAACTACGTGCTGCGCAAGATCATGCGACGGGCGATCTATCAGGGCCATCACACGCTGGGCCTGGAAGGTTTGTTCTTCAATCAGGTCACGGATTTTGTCGTGGATCTGATGAGCGACGCTTATCCGGAGCTCGAATCACAGCGCGAGTTCATTACGAAGATGGTGCGGCTC
>DASUOZ010000664.1:0-11615 GCA_036276375.1 Pyrinomonadaceae bacterium
CCGCTTTGGCGATCCGGGGTTTGTGTATCACGTAGCTGCGGCGCAGATTTGGGGGATGCTGGCGTTGCGGCTTGCTGATGCTGATGGTTTGTCGTTTGACTACACGGACTATGCTAATGAGATCCGGCGGTTCTTTCGCGACTCGATGAGAGTCGCCGGTTGGCGCAAGCTGGCGGCGCAGTTTGATGACAAGCCGATGCTGGAGGCGATTGAGGAGTTTGCGAAGGAGGCGGAGCGGATTGAGAAGGCGCGACAGGATGCGATTCGTGACGGTGATCGGACGAGGCTCGCGCGCGTTAACGATGCGTTGATGCTGGCGGAACGGCAGTTTATCGATCCGCGCGGGTTGCGTGGTCGTGCGTGGTACAAGCACCAGATTTATGCGCCGGGGATTTACACGGGTTACGCGGCGCAGCCGCTGACGGACTTTCGGCAGGCGCTTGAGGAGCGCAACGGCGCGAACGCGAAGGCAGGGTTGGAGAGAATTGTGGAAGCCGTGAAGCGCGCTACAAGGACCTTGAAAACCGCACGCGATTAAAGCCACAAAGAGGCACAAGAAGCACAAAAAGAAAAAGGTGTTCCTTACCTGATTTGTACTTCTTGTGCCTCTTGTGGCTACTTGTTCTTTGCTTTCGCTTTTTTGTCGACTTCCGGTGGAAGCTTCAGCGCGGCTTCGAGGATGGATTGAGCGTCCTCGTTCAGGAGCTCGAAGCTGGCGATTTCGGCGTCGCTCTTGGCCTCGGTGCTCATCGGTTTTAGGTCCGTCATGATCGTGTTCACTGCCGTCGCCAGTTTGCGCAGTGACTTCGCAATCAGCGGGTTTCGCTCATCGCGTGAACTGACGTCGTCGATGTTGGTGATCGCTTCGTCGAGAATACGCGCGATGTCGGACACCAACTCCGCGCGCGAACCAGTCGGCAGTTCGCCCCACTTTTCCGCGTCCTTCTTCAACTGCTTCGCATTCGGCGCGTTCGCCGTCGTCCCGCCCTTCAACACAAACACGCGCCGGTCGGCAGCCTTGATGAAAACTTCGATACGCTTGTCGAGCACCTGAGCTTCCTTTACGAGGTCGACTTCCTGCGGCGTCAGATGATCGCGTTGCTGAGCAGCGGCCGTGGACGCGAATAACGTGGCAGCCAGAAACAAGAGGAAGCAGAGTGTGCGAGTGATCATTGTTTTTTACTCTTGGGAGTCGGGGTTGGGCTTTCCTTAGGTTTGTCTTCGGGTTTTTCCGGGCTCTTCTGTTCTCGCAGGACCGTGTGACCGTAGAAGGAGTTGAGCGCTTCGGTCCGGCCGTCGCGCGCAAAGTCTTCCACCTTTTTGATCCAGACCGCAAACTCGATCGGCGTCACGCGGCGCATGGCCGTCAAACGCGGACCGTGCGCCCGAAGCGCCAGCTCCAGTCGTTTATAAAGATCGCGAGTCTTGCCGCTATCTCGTTTGAGCGCGCCGAGAACTTCGAGCGAGTTTTCGATCAGCGCGTGATACATGCCGACTTCTTCCTGAGCTTTCTCGTATTCGGTTTGATTCGTCAATTGTTCGGCGCGCGTTAGATGCACGACGGCGAGCTCGAGAGTCCGTTTCAGCCGGTCTTTGGGCTCCTTTGTTTGATCGAGTTGCGCGCGCTCTTCTTTCGGGATCAGTTTGAGTGGTGGCGGCGCAGTCAGCGGAGTCGGTTGCGGTGTCGGTTTGTCGTCTTGCGCCCGCGCAGACGGAACACAGGCAAACGCTAACAGCAGCACTGTGGCTAATAATAAAAGCGTACGCTGTAATTCAAACGACATGCGTTCAGGGCTTCTTCCTGGCGCCCTCTCCTAATTGAATTTGCCGGCGGAGACTTGGCAAACGCAGTTTGACTTTATCGATCTCGAGCTGATTGGTTTCGGCGTCGGCGGCCGCCAGAAACTTTTCATACGAAGCGAGTGCTTGCGGATATTCTCCAAGATAATCATGCGCGGTGGCAATAAAATAATGGGCCACCACGATTTCCGGTTTAGCCGCCAGAATCCATTCATATTCCGATACCGCTTCAGCGTAACGCTTCGACTCGTACAACGCGGTCGCCAGGTTTGCGTGCGCCGCATAGTTTTCCGGATCAGCGCGAACTACTCGCTGCAAGATCGCTGCTGCCTGCGGAAAGCGACGTGCCTGCACCAGCGCCGCGGCGTAACCGAGCGCGTACTCGGGCGAGTCGGGTTTGATCTCCGCTGCGTGGCGATAATATTCGAGCGATTGCGCGGGGTTGTCTGTACGGTATGAAGCACCCAAACGCGCCAGTAACATTGCATTGCGCGGGTTCTTTTCGAGCAGCGTTTCGAGCGCCTTGCGCGAGACAGCGGGATCAGCACTGTTTGCCGCTTCGATCTCTTCCGGCGTACCGACGACGCCGTCGGGATTCGCGGGTTTTGGGACTTCGAGACCCGCTGCTTTCGCGACCGCCAAAGCTTCTTCTGGTTTACCCACCTTTTGATACGCGTTTGCCAAACGCGACGCGATCGCTTTGTCTCCGGGTTTAATCTTAGCTGCCGCGTTTAGATCTTCCAGTGCGACGTCAAACTGTTTGTCGTCAGCTAACAGATCCGCGCGTTCAAGTAGGGCGGCGATGTTCTGCGGTTCGTCCTGTAGTAGCTGGTCGAGCGTAGCTTTGGCAGCGACCTTGTCGCCGTTTGCTTTTTGCGCGAGTGCGAGAGTGATCCATGCTGATGCCGGTGCTTCGGGAATTGCGGTCGCGCGTTTGGTGAGATCGAGCGCCTCTTTCGCGTCGCCGGCACGTAGCCGAATGTCGGCGAGCATACGCAACGCGACGCCGTCCTGTTTTTCGATCAAGAGCGCCTGGCGAAACGACTGCTCCGCTTCCGCGTCGCGATTGCGACGCATTTGCAGCGCGCCGAGTGCGGAGTAGGGCAGCGACCAGTTTTTCTTCAACGCGATCGCGGCGCGAAACGCCGTCTCTGCTTCGTCGAGTCTGTTGAGTGAGGCGAGCGCGTTGCCGCGTTGAAACTGAGCTTCGGGAAATTCGGGCCGAACTTTGAGCGCCTGTTCGTAGAAACCGAGAGCTCGCTCGAGTTCGCCGCGCGCGTGCGCGTTTTGTCCGCGTTCGAACAAGCGCACTGGATCGGTCGCGTCGTCGCCGAAAGCCTCGTCGGTCTGTCCGGCGGCGGGCGCAGCCGCGCACAAGACCAGCAGCAGGATGCAGCTCGCCGTCAGGAGGAAGGTGTTTAAGAATGAAGATCGCATCGAAACGAGTCCGGGGAGGCTCTGATACTAGCATTTCTGTCAGTCGCCAAAAAGGCAGCACAGCGCCAACGCTTTCAGCGTTTTGAACTCCTGCCTAAAGCAGACCCAGGGTTGAAGCAACCCTGGGCTCGAACTCGCTAACGCCTTCGGCGTTGTTGTTTGCCTTGCCGTTCACGCATGAGCTAACATGCCGCCACTCAATGCAAAATCTCCTGCACAAAGACGAGAGTCACCAGTGTGCAACTCTCAAAGAACAGCAGCTGCGAGAGATTTTTCGTACGCTTGGTTCGGTGATCGTCGCGTACTCAGGCGGCGTGGACAGTAGTTATATTGCTTATGTCGCGACTGCGGAACTCGGACCACGAGCGACCTGCATCACCGGCGAGTCAGCGAGTTTACCTTCCTACCAGCGCGCTGAAATGGAGCGCGCCGTGCGTGAGTTCGGTTTTCATCACGAGATAATTCAAACCGAAGAGTTGGAAAATCCAAATTACCAGGCGAACAACGCCGATCGTTGTTACTTCTGCAAAGATGAGCTCTACGCGAAGCTCGAAACGATCGCGGCGAGCCGCGGGATCGAGTGGATCGTTGACGGCTCAACCACTGACGACATCGACGACTTCCGTCCCGGACGTCAAGCAGCAAAGCAACACGCAGTGCGTAGCCCGTTGATTGAAGTCGGGATGAGCAAGAGCGAGGTGCGCGAGCTCAGCCAACTTGCAGGACTGCCGACGTGGGACAAACCCGCGAGCCCGTGTCTGTCGTCGCGCATCGCGTATGGAACCACAGTCACGATCGAGAGATTGAGCAAAGTGGATCGTGGTGAAGAGATTTTGCGAGAGTTAGGTTTCCGAGAGTTCAGAGTCAGACATCACGACACGCTGGTGCGGTTGGAGATCGCTTCGGCCGAGATGGACCGTGTGTTGAGAAAAGAAGTGGTGGAGGAATTGGCGGCGCGTTTTCGTGAGCTCGGGTTCAAGTATGTGACGCTGGACCTTCAGGGCTTCCGCAGTGGCTCGATGAACGAGGTTTTGCCGATCAGTATCAAACGCGCGTGATTCGGAAGAAGTAGACTTCACAGTTCGAGAGGGCGTTATGGTGAGCATGTATAGCACAACTTTCGTTGACGACATTCGCGAGATAAAAGAAGAGAACCCGTTTGAGTCGATGATGTCGCGCTTTGACCGCGCGGCGCAGCTATTGAATCTCGATCCCGATCTTTACGCCGTGTTGAGAGTGCCGAACCGGGAGTTGAAGGTCTACATTCCGACGCGCATGGATTCGGGCCGCATTCAGGTGTTCGAGGGTTATCGCGTGCAACACAACTTTGCGCGCGGGCCCGCGAAAGGCGGTATCCGTTACGCGCCCGACGTCAGTCTCGACGAAGTGCGCGCGCTGGCGGCGTGGATGACGTGGAAGTGCGCGGTGGTAAACGTTCCGTTCGGCGGCGCGAAGGGCGGCATCATCTGCGATCCGCAACAGATGTCGGTCGGCGAACTCGAGCGTATGACTCGCCGGTATGCGGCTGAGCTGCTCGACTTCATCGGGCCGGAGAAAGACGTGCCGGCGCCGGACATGAACACCAACGAGCAGACGATGGCGTGGATTATGGACACCTACTCGATGCACGCACGCCACACTGTGAACGCCGTCGTGACGGGCAAACCGATCGATCTCGGCGGTTCGGCAGGCCGGCGCGAGGCGACGGGCCGCGGCATACTGTTTGTTGTGAACGAAGCCATCAAGCGATTCAAGATGACGCCGGGTGAGACGCGAGTAGTGGTGCAAGGGTCCGGAAATGTGGGTGGCATCGGCGCGCAGCTAATGCATGAGGCCGGCTACAAGGTTGTAGCGATATCGGACATCCACGGTGGGGTTTATAACCCGAAGGGGATCGACATTTCCGATGCGTTGCGCTACTTGAGGACGACACGCTCGTTCGAGGGTTACGAGGGTGTGGAGTTTGTCAACAATCAGGAGTTATTGGAGCTCGATTGCGACGTGCTCGTACCGGCAGCGACGGAGAACCAGATCACTTCGCAGAATGCGGATCGTTTGAAGTGCAAGGTGCTGGCTGAAGGCGCGAATGGACCGACGACCGCTTCAGCAGATGAAATACTTCACCAAAAAGGGATCTTCGTGGTCCCTGACATCCTGGCGAACGCGGGTGGTGTCACGGTGTCGTACTTCGAGTGGGTACAGGACCGCATGGGGTACTTCTGGCCGGAGGATGTGGTGAACGAAAGACTCGCGCACAAGATGGTCGCGAGCTTCAATGATCTGTGTCGTTTTGCCGATGCGCATTCGGTCGACACGAGGACCGCGGCGTACATGTTAGCGATAGACCGCGTGGCCTATGACACGCGCATGAGAGGCATCTATGCGTGACCGAAAAAACATAAACTGAGGTCCGCTAAGTAGTGAAAAAGGCTTGATTTCCGATTTAAGGTAGAGTATGGTCTGGCAGGGTTTACGACTCGGACCAGCGTTAAGATTTCTCAATAATTGCGCGACAGGTTTGAGGGACGAAATCATTGACAAGGGGTAGTTCATTTTCTATAAGTGAACCAAATCAGGAGTCACTCGGGTAAAGCGTATTAGTGAAGATGGAGTACTGCGAGAAGGGCCGAAGTATTCTGTTAACATCGCAGTCCGAGCGTCGCCGCTGGGCCTAGTGGTCCAAGCGGTCATAGTTTTTGACAAAGTGTAGTTGGGGCCTCCGGGGCGACAAGGTGTTATCGTACTTGTTGGTACGGGGCACGATTGCATCGAACTCTTATTACTCATTTCGCAGGAGGAATGCGATGAGACTCGCAACTAGGGCGCTTTTAGCTGCGCTCGTTTCGTTGGTGCTGTGTGCCGCAGTATCAGCACAGACTTTGCGGTCGCCTAACGACCCGCGTAATCAGTCTCCAGCAGTTGGCACCGGCGGTCCCGAAGGTGGGCCAACCGGGCTTTTTACTATTTACGACGGCTCAACGCTGCGTCGCGGCGAGTTCACGTTCAGCATTGCTTACAGCAACTATGATCGTGATCCGGGTAACGTCGACATCGTCGATGTTCCGCTGAGCTTCAACGTCGGCCTCAACGACCACCTGGAGGTCTTCTTCAAGACCAACGGTTATCGCGGAATCAAGGTCAACACTCCGCAGAATCTTTCCAGCTTTTATCTGCCGAACTCGCAGCTCTTCTGCGGTGCGACCCTGTGCAGTGGTCCGGCAGTGGTGCTGTCGCCTTCGGGCCCGAACGTAGGCACGCTGGCGGGCACGGCTGTGTTTCGTCCGACGAACAATCAGCCGTTCGTGCAGTTTCCGTTTGTCGGCGGTTCTGCCGGAACGTTTGGTCAGGGACCTGGCCAGATTGGCCAGCAGTTTGGATTCCCGGGCTTCAACGCTCTGCTTGGACCACCGGTCGTGCAACCGAACAGCGGTACTTTTGGTCCGGCTGACAACTTCCCGGGTATCGGTTCGCCGGTAGGAAGCATCCTGCCGGGTGTGGTGCTGGCGACAACCGTGCTGCCGGCGACTGCGTTGACGCTCCCGATTCGGGTGCCGCTAACGTTTACGGTGGCGCCGGCCTACCTGCCGGATGCTCCATTTGTGAACCGGCTGTATGGCGAGAGCAGTTTCAACAATTTCGTTGTCGGCGCGAAGATTCGCTTCACCGGCCCGAACAATCCGCTCGGAGTTGCGCTGATTCCGTTCTATCGCTGGTATCCGGACAAAGGTGATGATTTCTCCGGCTTCAACCAGTTGCAGCGTGGCGCGGGTCCGGGTGGCGACATCGGCGACTTCGGTCTTATCGGTGTGGTTGATGGCCGGCTCGGCCGGCACGTGAACCTTTCGGCCAACTTCGGCTACGTCCTGAACAGCAATCCGAAGGGCCTTGGTGGCGACTTCGTGTTGTTGGATCGTCCGGATGAGTTTCTTGCCGGTATCGGTTTCGACTTCCCGATCAACCAGCACTTCCAGCCAATCGTTGAAGTGAGATCCACCAGCTATGTTGGCGGACACACGCCGAATGCCTTTAACAACAATCCAGTCGAGGTGCTCGGTGGTATCAAGATTTATCCGCGTCGCTGGTTTGGTTTCGGTCTCGCCTATCGCAGACACTTGAATCAGCAGGACATGGATCACTTCGATCCAGTTGATTTCAATATCCCGATCCAGCAGGTTACGAACGTCAACGTGATCGGCCGGGGTCTCGTGGTGGTTCCGGGAACTACTCGACCTGTGACTTCGCAGGGCTTTCCGATTGGTTTCCAATGGTCGGAAGAGCCGAATGGCTTTATCGCTCAGTTCTTCGTAGGACGGCGCAATGAGCGCATTCCTCCGGTAATCAATCAACCGCCAACCGTTACGGCAACAGCTTCAATGAGCGCGGTCCTGCGGCCCTGCCCGCCGGATACGAGATCGACGACCTGTACGCCGACCGGAGATTCAGTGACTCTGACGGCGGACGCGCGGGATCCGGAGAACGATCAACTGCTCTATACGTGGTCGGTAACCGGTGGACGTTTGACTGGTGAAGGCCGCTCGGTAACGTGGGACTTCAGCGGTGTGGCCGACGGCAGTTACACGGCGACCGTTGAAGTCAACGACGGTAACCAGCACACCGCGACCAGTTCCGTGACGGTTACGGTTGGCGTTTGCACTGGCTGCGAGAAACCGCCACCGGTTTGCCCGGTTGTTTCGGTGAGCTGCCCGAGCGATGTTGGTCCAAGTGAACCGATCACCTTTACCGCCAGCGTATCCGGCGGTGAGGCGGGTGCGACCTGGACCTATAACTGGTCAGTCTCGGCCGGTACCATCAGCAGTGGTCAGGGAACGTCGACCATTACGGTTGATACCACCGGCCTCAGTGGTCAGAGTGTGACCGCGACAGTGAGTATCGGCGGCGCCGATCCGAGCTGCACGGGCACGACCGCGTCCTGCACTACCAGTATCAGGACGCCGCCACCCAATCCGATCAAGTTTGACGAGTATGGCAACATCCGCTTCAACGATGAGAAGGCCAGACTCGACAACTACGCGATTCAACTCCAGAACGACCCAGCCGCCACCGGCACGATCATCGTGTACGGAACCTGTGTGGGTGAGGGGCAACAGCGTGGAGACCGTGCTAAGGACTATCTCGTCAATACGCGCGGAATCGAAGCTAGCCGCATCACGGTCGTAGATGGTGGATGCCGCGCAGACATGGCAGTCCAGCTGTGGGTTGTGCCCTCCGGCGCAACCGCACCAGCGGTTGACACGTCCGGCGCTATCGAGCCATGTCCGGAGTGCAGGAGACGGCCTGCTCCACGTCGTCGTCGCGGCGATGAAGAGTAGTTAACCAGCGGCTTGGTTTAGCTCTAAGCTAGCCAGTCCTTTACACAACGCGGGCGATGTTCTTAACGAACATCGCCCGTTTTCTATTCCCCACCCGCCCCCTCATTGCAACTGCCTCTTATCGGCACGGCATCCTACCCTCGTTTAATTGCGGCTTGGTAAGGGGTTCCCCAGCTTTTCAACACAAAGCAATGAAATTGTAATAAACTATGCGCCAGGTGAGCGACGTGCTCCAGACCTGGAAAACTCCTGGAAGAGATAACGATGAGAATATTTGCTGTGCGGCTCCCCCTCGTAATCGCTGTCTTAGCGCTTCTTTGCCTAACGGTTCCTGCAAACTTTGCTATAACCGATGGGAATGCCACCGATCCGGCTGTCTATTCAAATGATTGGCGGACAACGGGTCCTCCGGGAGGTGACGTGCGCGGCCTCGTCGTGGATCCCGGAAATCCCGACCGTTTCTACTTTGGCACGCTGGACGGGCAGATCTACACCTCGGGCGACGCCGGTCACCAGTGGCAACTGCTCGTGAATTTTGGCAAGCCCAGAGTTTTCGTCGATCACATCATCGTCGACCCGCGTAATTCGCGCGTCCTTTACGTAGGCGCGCACCGGCACGATCAACCCGGAGGCTTCTTCAAATCGACTGACGGCGGCGTCACGTGGAAAGAGAGCGCGCAATTGAAGAATGAAGCGCTCCATTCGCTCGCGCAATCAGACTCAAATCCCGACACGCTCATCGCCGGTACTTACAACACGATCTTTCGTTCCGACGACGCCGGTGAAACCTGGAAACAACTGCCAACCAATAAGGTTCCCGGCTTGCTGCACGTGGAATCGCTGGCCATCGATCCGCGCACCACAAACACCATTTACGCCGGCACGTTCTGGCTGCCGTACAAAACAACCGACGGCGGTGAAACGTGGAAGTCGATCAGAGAAGGCATGATCGACGATTCCGACATCTTCGCCATCGACATCAATCCGCGCGATCCGAATCACGTTATCGCGTCCGCGTGCAGCGGCATTTACGAAAGCAAAAACGGCGGTGAGAACTGGCGCAAGGTGCAGGGCATTCCCTCGCAGTCGCGCCGCACGCGCGCGATCATGCAGCACCCGTCAGTCGCGGGCATCGTTTTCGCGGGTACGACCGAAGGCTTCTGGCGTTCCGACAAAGGCGGCGTCGCCGACTCGTGGATGGTGACGACTTCGCGGCAGCTCGAGATCAATTCGATCGCCGTGCATCCGTCGCGCCCCGACATGGTTTACATCGGCACGAACAACTACGGCATCATGATCTCAAACGATGGCGGCAAGACGTTCGCACCCAGCAACGGGGGGTTCAGTGGACGATTCGCTTATGCGATTCTTCCCGATCGCGAAACGCCGAACCGCCTATACGCGTCGACCATTAACACCGCCACCGGCGGCGGTTTCCTTTTTGTCAGTAACGACAACGGCGAAACCTGGCGCCCCTCGATGCGCAACATGCCCTCGCGTTTGATCACCTACGCCATCGTGCAGGACACGCGCGATGCAAACCTTCTGTACCTCGGCACGAATCTCGGCGTGTATCGCTCGATAGATCGCGGCGCGACCTGGGCGCCTGTCTGGTCGCCAACTGACCCGGCCGAAAAGAAGAAAGCTACGCCTGCCAAAAAAGGTGCGCGGCGCGCAGCCACCACTGCACGCGGCCGTCGCCCCGCAGTTAACAACGAGACCGTTCTCCAGGCCCAACAGGCGCTGATGAACAGCGGCTATCAACTCGGCGCACCGGACGGCAGGCAGGGACCCGCGACCACCGCGGCAGTGAAGAAGTTTCAGACCGATCGACACCTGCCGGTAACTGGCAAGCTTGATTCGATCACGCTCGCAGCGCTCGGAGTCGACGGCGCCAGCGCCGGTCCCGCAGCGCCGGAACAGGCAAACCTGATCATCGCGGATGCGGTCAACGCACTGGTTCACACTGTCGATGTGGACACGCAGCAACCGGGTTATCTCGCGGCCACCAGCACGGGACTCTATCGCAGTCTCGATCCAAACAAGGGTTGGCAGAAACTTCCGTACGGCAGCTACGATGCGCGTACGACGACCATTTCAACGAACCTGAAAGAGCCGGAAACGATCTGGGTCGGCACACCCAGCTCGGGCGTGCTCGTCTCGCGCGACAGCGGCAAGACGTGGCGGCAGGCTGAAGGGATTCCGACTGACATGCCCGTGAACACGGTCGTGCAGGATCCCCAGCGGCCGGACTACATCTACGTAGGCACTAAACAAACAGTCTTCATGTCGCACGACGGCGGTAAGTCATGGACGCGTCGCGGCGGCAATCTTCCATTCGGCGACTTCACCAGCATCCTGGTTAATCCGCGTAACAGCGACGAGATCTTCGTCGGCAACGCGTATCAGATCAGCGAAGTCGGTGGCGGCGTCTATCGCAGTACAAACGGCGGCGTGACGTGGACGCGCATCGATCCTAAAGGCAAGGGTTTGCCGAGTCAGCGGATCTGGGCGCTCGCTTTTGACCCCCACGATCAGGACGTGCTGTTTGTCGGTTCACACTCCGCCGGCGTGTATGTTGTGCCGCGGACGAACGTCGTGCTTTCCTCGGCACAGTAAGTTCAACTTTCCTTCCTTCACGGACATGCGCGCTGTTGCCTTGACATGCGCTCGCGCAGCCGTGTACATTGCCGCCCTACCCGGAAATCGGCGGCGGGTGTTTGTCGGACCAAGCGGGGTGACTAAACGGCAGGGCGGTAATCGAAACTAATTAGCTCGACATTTCCAAATCCAAACGGCTCGCTTCCTCGCCAGCTTCAATTCCCGACAACGCCAAAGGTCAAACAAACTGACAGCCGCTGTGCACTGTCTGCCAGTCAGCGAAGACCTGCGCTGATTGTTACGGTACAGTGAGCGCGATATGATCGACCCACGCGCTGAAACTTACCCGGGGACTACAGGAGTGTGCATGTCTAGTGAACAACCCAAGCTGAATAACAGCGAGGCAGATAACTCAACAACTTCCAGCGAGGCCGAGCCTCAGCCGCA
>DASUOZ010000665.1:0-5442 GCA_036276375.1 Pyrinomonadaceae bacterium
CGGTGGTGTCGCCACGCATCGCAAGGATCTCGTTGTTGTCGTCCTTCATGTCCCAGTTGTTGAGCATGACCATGAGGATCTTGAGGCCCTTGAACTCCGGCGCGTTCATGAAGGGGTTGTTTTCCCACATCCAATTGCCGGCTCGCTTGACGTTTTTGGGGCGCGCTTCGAGACGAACGTTTTCAAAATCGCCCTTGCCCTCGATCTTCAATTTCGGAATTAGATAGGCGATCTCGGTTTCGTAACCGAGCGCCCACAACAGGCGATTAGCGGCCGTGTCCGTTTGTGCTTCCTTGCCGAGCTTGGCCACCCACTCATTACCTTTGGCATCTCGCACGCGATACTTCTTCGAGTAGCCGCCCGTCTTATCCTCGATATAGGTGATACGGCTGATGTCGGGCTTCATTTCGTCGCCGCCCGCACCCAGCAGCAGGTTGCGCTGCTCGATGTTTTCCGGCGCGCGCCAGAGGACCGGCGTGCCCGTGAGCGCTTTCTTTTCTTTGTCGTCCTTGTTTTTGTCTTTGTCCTGGGCCGCGGCTGAAAGCGGCAACGCCAGCAGCAATAAGAAACTCAACCAATAAGCGAATTTGGTACGGACCATGACGTCTGTTCTCCCACACCTGTAGTTTTCTGGTACAAGCCCTGAGGTCTCCGTCTTGTAAACGCGCACAAAACGCCTCAAAGGTCTCAGCTACCTGCGATTAAGGCAATCGCTGTACAAAAAAACGCCGCGGTTGGTGGCCGCGGCGTCGAGTCTATGACGGAAAGCAGGTTTTTACTGGGGATTGGGTGGCGTTGCGCCTTGCGGCGTGATCCACAGCTCAACGTGGAGCTGATCTCGTTTCGGGCCGACGAGCGTCACGATGCGACGCTGGTCGAGACCGCGCGAATTGACGAGATATTCAACTACGCGACCGGAGTGCTCCTGGACTTCGCCGCGCTTGCCGGTCTTGCCTGGATAGACGATGACGTAAGCAGTAGCGCGCGGATCGTTTTGCAGTTCGATGGCAAAGTTGTCGAGCCGTGCTTTTTCGTCGTTGCGCGAGATGTCCGGAAACTCGTCGAACCGGCGGCCCACCAGTTTCGGCACCGGCATCGTGACCGCACAGTCAGCCGCACACTCGAGGTTGTAACCACCCATTGAAAGCGAAGCACGAATTGTTTGACCCGCGAGTCCGGTGGTGTCGACTTTAATGCTGTTCGTGCCCTGACCTTCGATAATCGTACCGGCCGAGACGGTCCAGTTGTAGACGGGACTGAC
Source organism: Pyrinomonadaceae bacterium (assembly GCA_036276375.1). Lineage (GTDB taxonomy): Bacteria > Acidobacteriota > Blastocatellia > Pyrinomonadales > Pyrinomonadaceae > PSRF01. Next base: position 1,262 of record DASUOZ010000665.1, read on the forward strand.
TCCCGGCGTGCCGCCGTCGTAATTAGACGTGAACGTCAACGGCTGATCGACGCCGGCGGGTGTCGGGCACGTAATCTCGACTGCCGGACAAACCGCACGCACCGGCGCGCACGGAGTGACGAGCACGGTGACGGATGAAAACGCCTGACACTCGCCATCGCTGCCGCTGCTCATGATGTCGAGGGAGGCCTTGTGGTAGCCGGGTTTGAGACCCGCCACGTTCCAGGTCACCTGCGGGCCTTCGCCGCTGATGGTTCCGTCGGTGGTGGTCCACGTGTACTTGATGGGGTTGCCGTTTGGAGAAACTGCGGCTGCGATCAACTGAACCTGCGAGCCTGCGGCGTCACTGCACGCGCTGACCGTGGTCGCGCTGGAAGTTAAATTCAGCTTGAGGGGGGCGCTGGCGACGGCTGCCGTGGGCTTTTGGGCGCCGGCGGGCAGCGCGAAAAGCGCGAGCGCCAACACGATTGTGGCGGCAATAGTTGCGACTGGGGGCAAATTCCTGAACATTAGCACTCCTTGCTGAAAAACGGTTCGATAAGAGAAAAGTGTCAATCAACTGGGGCTTCCGGTGTTTGACTCCCTATCGAAATTCGCGTTAGATAAGTCTGCTTCATCTCCCAACCTGCGAGCTTTTTTTCAATGCGTGGCTGACTCTGAGCAATGAGATTGATTCTCTTAATCTGCGCCCTGTGCACACTGGTGTTGGCTTTTGGATGTAACCGGAGCGGGCAGCAGTCCACGAATAATAGTGCTGGACCGGCGGCAGTGTCCAACGGAATCGAGGGCGATCGCAGCCGGGCCCGGGAACAGTTGGAAAAAGGAAAGCAGTTGTACCGCGACGATCAGGACGAGCAGGCAGTCCAGGCTTTTCAGGAAGCGTTGAAGCTCGATCCGGACCTGGCGGAAGCGCATTTTCGGCTCGGTTTGGGCTACGAAGCGCTCGGCAAACGCGAGGAATCTGAAGCGGAATACAAGAAAGCTGTCGAGACTTATAAGAAGTATCTCGCGGACCACGAAGACGATGCCGAAGCGCATTACGACCTCGGGCAGACTTACGCTGGTTTGGGCCAGTACAGCGACGCAATTCGCGAGTATCGCCAGGCGACGAAGCTGAAAGAGAACGATCCGGATATTTACTACGATCTCGGCGTGGCGCACACGAAATTGGCCCAGTACGACGCGGCCGCGGCGGCGTTTTCGAAGTCGCTGGAGATCGATCCGGAAAACTATCGCGCGCAGGACGGGCTGGACGAGGCGAAGGCCGGCATCAAGCGCATTCGTGACGGCCGCAGGCACCAGGAAGATTTGTTGAAGAAGCAGAAGGAAGAGGAATTAAAGAAGGCCGGGGCGTCGCCGAGCCCGGGCATTTAGTGAGTTTTAATTATGGCTACTTACACACCGCCGCCGTATTTTCCGCAGGGGTCGCTCGCGCCGCCGGATAAGAAGCGCTATCGCAAGTTCAAGCTGATCATGATGCTGTTGGCGCTGTTGCTCGTGCTGCTCATTGGCGGCGCCGGCTACGCGATTTGGTACCTGGTGAAGTTCTTTTCCTGAGTTTGGTCAGAAACGAAAACCCACACTCGCAGTGAACTGAAAGTTGTGAGTGGTTCTTGACGGGATGGAAAGTGGCACCAGGTCGACCGTCTCGGTCACCGGGTCAAACCTGGGGAAGTTTCTTGTCCGCCGGCCAACGTGAACGATCGTATCGCCTACGTCGAACCGCGCGACCACGCGTTTCGATGGATAAAATTCAACCACCCCTCCCAGATCGGTAGCGAAAGCGTTTAGCCGGTTAAACTCTAATTCAATTGGGAATGGTCCGGCGTTGCTTAGCTTGACGTTGAGGTCTCCCTCACTGAAACTCACGATTCCGGGTCTCGCCTTCGCGAAAATCCCCCAGGTCTCAAACCGTTTTCCGACTTTGATTCCGCCCACGGCTTGCACGATCCGGCCGTTGCTCGAGCAATCGAGACATCGCCGTGGGAAAAGATAAGCCGCGCCTTCAACACCGAAATGCCGATTGATGTTGTAGGTCACGCGCCCGCCGAAGCCCGGTTCGACGCGCGTCCCGGGGAATGCTTCGCGAGTGAGCGTGGTGAACTCGCCGGCGATTTCAAACTTCCGAACATCTTCTGACTGTGAAAAAGCGTGAACGGGCACGAGTAACAGGAAAGCCACGGCTGCTAGTGAAATTCTGACCATTGTTTGTCTCCTTGCGAACACACTGCTCCCTGCCTCGCTTAAGTGGTTTGGGCGAAGATGCTGGACCAGTTTGTCTGTTAGGGGTTAAGGACTTTGGGGAAGAAGGTTCTCCATAGTGTCGGCCGCGCCTATCATTACACGTGGCATTACACGCGGCTTCACACCGGGCCGGGCGGCAGCTTTGTCGTTTGCCGCGCCATCTTTTTGCGAGGTGTTGCTCGGACTTCGCATCATGAACCGGCTGGGTTTGTTGATGGTAATCAACTCCTCGAGTTTGCTGAGGCCGCTCCGATCAGGTTCCTCGGCTTGCGGCATTCCGGCACTGAACAGCGGCGTGTATTTTGGATCGTGCAAGACCCAAAGGCTCCAGACGCCTTCGTTTGGCATGATCGGAGCAGCAGAGACCCATTCGTAGTATTCGTCGCCCGCTGGAAATTCGATCTTCCGTTCGCTGAGCACGCCGATCTTCTGAAACGCGTAGCCGGTGCGCGTCGACAGCGAGAAAATAAAACGGCCACGGCCTGGAACGTACAACCACAGGAGAGAGCCGGAAGTCTTTATTTTGGATTTGCTCTTGCCGACGGATGTGCCGTCAATGAAAAGCTCGTAACCCTCGACAGCCATGGCAACCGCATCGAGGGTGAAGTCTTTGGGAGGTGCGCCAACTCCGTCTTCTCGCAGCAGTGTACGATCAAACGTCACCCTCACTATGTCGACTATCTTCAGTCCTGATTCCTGGTTCACTAACAGTTCGAGCGAAAAGCCATCACCGTCGTCCAGCGTTTGCGGCGCGGTGGATTTGGGGAAGGTTGCGAAAATCTCCTGGGCCCGCGGCCGGTTTGGATCTTTCAAAAAGCTGCGACGAAACGCTTCGTCCGCAGGTAGCACGACCAATCGGAATTGTCTCGTCAATGGATCCGAACTAACCCACAAGTCGTAACCGAAAACCACTCGCTGATCGGCGTCGGTCAAGATGCGATGGATGATGCGGTTTTCATCACTGAACGCCAGCGAGTAGAGCTGTGCCGACGGTGACTGTTTAGCGGCCGGGCGTTGTTCGTCGAGTGCCGAAGTTTCGCTGCGAAAGCTTATGAAACCGCCGTTTGAAACACGCACGACCAACGGGCGTTTAGCCGGACTCTGTGCGGATATGACCAGTGGCAGACAGTAAATACAAAGCAGCAGGGGCAACAGTTTAATTCTCATCCCTGGGCCCCCCTTTGATCACGGTGAGCTTAACGTCATTCGCTGGTTTGAAACCCAGCAGACTGAAGGCATTTGCGTCGTTTGCCGGCGCGCGGCGGTTGAGTGTTTGCCTGCTCCTCGAGCCCGTTTTTCGTGGGACGTACACCACCCGGGTAACAATTTTCTCCTGGACCACTGGAACCTGTACGGGCACGTGAACTACGGCCGGGGGCGGGGAGATTGACGTTCGTTCAGAACTGCGGCTGCGCCAGGCAAGTCCGGCGAGTGAAACCGCAAACAGCAATAGCAACGAAGCGGCGACTGGTGTCCTCACCCTGACCGAGGAGAAAAAGAATTGTTTGACTGCGGCGAGGCTCTGAAAACGGAAGGTGGCGGAATCGCTACTCGCTTCATCTACCATGCGAGTGGTCAGCAGTTTTTCTTCCAGTCGCGCGTGATAGGCCGGCCAGTAACCATCGGCAGGCATTGCGGCGCCCAGTGCGCGAGTCGTGAGTCGCAGCGTGTTGCTGAGAGAGTGAAACTCGCGTTCACATACTTCGCATCTGCGCACTTCGCGGGAAAGTTCCTCGGGCAACGCGCAATCAGCGCCGCGCGACAGTAGTTCCAGCACCTCGTTCCTGGTTGCTTTGCAGTTGTGCATCGATAACTCCTGTTCAATACTCGGCGGCGAAATCAGCCAGTTCTTCCGTTTCCTCATCGGCGGCGTTGAGTTTATGTCGCAGCTTCTCCACGGCACGCGAAACAGACTTTTTGGCTGTACCTACCGAGCA
>DASUOZ010000666.1:0-10225 GCA_036276375.1 Pyrinomonadaceae bacterium
AGCCACTCGCGCACGTAGCGCTCCGTGGTGCCCGTTTTTTCCGCGAGTTCGGCCGGCGTCAGCGGGCCGTCCGCAGCGAGCGCTTTATAAAGGCCGAGTTTCTGGCCGATGTAGGCCAGCGACGAACTAAGGGCGGCGCCAAAATCACCGACGACCTTACCGAGGAACTGATTCATTTTATCTTCGTTGATCTGACTGCTTTGAACCGGTGTTGCCATAGAACACTCCTCATCACGTTTTATAGGAAGGACGGGGGAATAATCCGCCCATTTTGCGGCGTCGCGCATTTTATCGCGCTCTGTTAGTATGAGCACGCATTCTCACGTGTGTAAATAGGATCAGGAGAGCTGAAACGAATGGGCGATGATCTAAGGACAGAGCGCGAGCTGTCTCTGGATTTCTTGCGCGTGTGCGAAGCGGCGGCGATCTCGGCGGCGCGGACGATGGGTCAGGGCGATCGTAAGTATTCCGACCAGGTAGCGGTCGAGGCGATGCGCGAAGTCATGGACAGTGTGCCCATGCGCGGTCGCGTGGTGATCGGCGAAGGCGAACGCGACGAAGCGCCGATGCTCTACATCGGCGAGGAAGTCGGCGGCGGTTTCGGCGTTGGCGAGGAGATTGCCGAGTCGTGCCCGGAGATCGACATCGCGGTTGACCCGCTCGAAGGAACGAACCTTTGCGCACTCGGCGCCAACAACGCGATCGCAGTGCTCGCAGCCGCCGAACGCGGCGGCCTGCTCAACGCCCCGGACATTTACATGGACAAGATCGTCGTTGGTCCATCTTCGCGCGGAGTCGTCGACATCGACGCGCCCGTCAAAGACAACCTAAAGAACATCGCCCGCCGTTTGGGACGTGACATCGAAGACCTGACTGTCATCGTGCTCGATCGCCCACGTCACAAGAAACTGATCTCCGACGTGCGCGCGGCCGGCGCCCGTATTCGTTTGATCTCCGACGGGGATCTCTCGGCCGGTATTTCCGCCGCCGTTGCCGGGACAAACATCCATGCGTTGATGGGTATCGGTGGCGCGCCGGAAGGCGTCATCACAGCGGCCGCGATGAAGTGCTTGAATGGTGAGATACAGGCGCGACTGGTGTTCGATCCCGATAGGCTGGGCGTCGACCGCGACAAGGTTCCCCCGCGTGAGGAAGTGCTGGACCGTTTGGCCACGATGGGAATTAAGGATCCAAACAAGGTTTACGACACCGACGATCTCGCGCCGGGGAAGAGGATCATTTTTGCGGCCACCGGCGTAACTGATGGCGCGTTGTTGAAAGGGGTGCGTTTCTTTGGTTCGGGCAAGCGCACGCATTCGGTCGTGATGACCACTGAATCTCGCCACATTCGCTTTGTCGATACGCTGCACATTGAAGGCGGCCCGGATACGGTTATTCGATTTTGAGTTTTTACGTTCCCCAGGTTGTTCCGACGCGCCGGCCGCTGGTCTTTTGGGCCATCAGCGCTGCCGCAGCGACGTTGTTCGTAACGCTCATCGTCGTTGCGCCGCTGGCGGCGGCTAGCGGTAACGACGGAATTGCGGCGGTGATCTATCGCGGGTTTGCCACGATCTGTCATCAACTCCCGGAACGCTCCTTGTTTATCGACGATCACAAGCTCGCGGTCTGTTCGCGTTGCACCGGCCTCTATGCCGGTTTCCTGTTTACACTGCTGGTCTACCCACTCGTTCGTTCGCTCAGAAGAACCACGACACCGCCACGCAAGTGGCTCATTCTCGCGGCGCTTCCGCTGGCGATCGACTTCAGTCTGACGTTTTTCGGCAGCTGGGAAAACACGCACGCCTCGCGCCTGCTAACCGGACTGCTGCTCGGCAGCGTGGCCGTCTTCTACGTGATGCCGGCCATCATGGACCTGAGCCTGCGCGCCCTGCAAAACCGAACCCGTCCGGAGCTGCGCGCGACTTTCACACTCGTTTCTCCGGAAGCCATCGCCTCCGCCCCCAGCGACTACAGCGCTCCGGAACGCCGCATTTAGGCCAAAACAAGCTAAACTCGGAGCTAACCTTTGTTGTTAGGCATCTTACTGCGCTACAATCTGGCGCTTTTGGATGTAATCGCAATTCATGATTTTGCAAGCTCCAGCACCAACTCCCTGGCCCAGCCCAATCGGTCCCGCACCGCAGGAACTTTTCGAGCGTTACTTCTCCGAGAGTGTCTACAAAACGTGGGGCAACATCAGCCCCCTGTACCAGCTCGACGCTTTCGACTGGTTCATTCTGATCGTCTATTTCGCAATTCTCACGACGCTCGCGGTATACGGTTCCTACCGCATCAAGCAGGTCATTGACTTCTGGCGCTACTGCAGGTTCGTGCCGCAGCCAGGCGCGCGGTTTGCCGAAGCCGACCTGCCGCGCATCACGGTCCAGTTGCCGCTCTTCAACGAACTCTACGTAGTCGATCGTTTGCTGAAAGCAGTGACGGCAATCGACTACCCGCGCGAAAAGCTGGAGATCCAGGTCCTCGACGACTCAACCGACGAGACGGTCAAGGTCGCCGAAGCAGTGGTCGCGAAGTACGCCGCCGAAGGTTTCGACATTCACTATATCCATCGCTCGGATCGCACGGGCTTCAAAGCCGGCGCACTCGAGAACGGAAACAAGTCTGCGAAGGGCGACCTCTTCGCGATCTTCGACGCCGATTTCGTTCCCAAACCCGACTGTCTGCGGAAACTGGTCGACTTTTTCACCGACCCGATGGTCGGTTGCGCGCAGATGCGCTGGTCGCACATCAACGGTCGCTACAACCTGCTGACGCGTTTGCAGACGATCATGCTCGACGGCCATTTCGTCGTCGAACAGACCACGCGCAATCGTACCGGCGGCTTCTTCAATTTCAACGGCACTGCCGGCATCTGGCGCCGCCAGGCGATCGAGATGAGCGGTGGCTGGCAACACGACACGCTGACCGAAGACACCGATCTCAGTTTTCGCGCGCAGCTAATGGGTTGGAAGTTTGTTTACCTGCTCGACGAAGAAGCGCCGGCGGAGATTCCGGTCGAGATCAATGCCTTCAAAGCACAGCAGCGTCGCTGGGCCAAGGGCGTGATGCAAGTCGGGCTGAAACTTTATCCGCGCATTTGGCTCGCGCCTTTGCCGTTGCGCGTGAAGCTCGAGATGTTTTTCCGTTTGACCGGAAACATCAGTTATCCGTTGATGATCGTCGCGAGCTTTTTGCAGTTTCCGCTGTTGCTCGTCCGTTACAATCAGCCGTTTTACCACCTGATGGTGTTAGACCTGCCCCTGTTGTTCTTCTCTTCAATCTCAGTGGTTTTGTTTTACGGATCCGCGGTTCACTATCTCGACGAGAAGCCGGGATCGCGGCTGATGCACCTACCGCTGGTGATGGGCCTGGGTATCGGGCTCGCGTTTTCCAACGCCCGCGCCGTGATCGAAGCGCTGCTTGGTGTGAAATCGGAGTTTGTGCGGACGCCGAAGTATCGCGTGGAAGAAACGACTGACGCGACCTGGAAACGCAAGAAGTACAAACGCAAACGCGGACTGTTGCCCTTGCTCGAGTTAGCGTTCGCTATCTATTTCCTGCTCGCGATTGCCTATTCAGCGCGTTTGCACATGTGGGGCACGATCCCCTTCCTGGTGCTGTTCTTCTTCGGCTTCGGGTACATGGGCGTGATGAGCATTCTGCAAACCGCGAGCGGCAAACGCTTGACGGCACTCTGGCGACCAGTGAAAACTTAACCTTCTACTGTCTCTCGAGTGCGGCGCGATCCCAATTCGCGAGGTTCGCCCCAGCGTCGTACGTACTCTCCAGGAACTCCATCAACACGTTGTCCGGATCGCTTGCGTTCCGCACGTCGTCATACAACAACAGAAACAAACCCATTTCGTCGCTGTAGTACGCCTGATCCGGACGGACCTTTTGATCGCGTAAACCTTCCGGTACGGGTGCGGTGTAGGAGTAGAACGCCGCTTTGCCCAACGGTCCTTGTCCGGGCCACCAACCGTGACTGATCACTTCGTGTGAATAAGCCTCGCGCGTGATCACGTCGGCGTCCGGTCGCGCCGGCGCGGCCCTGCCGGAAAACCGCGTGACCGCGAGATCGAAACTGCCCCAGAAGAAATGCACCGGACTACACTTGCCGATAAAGCGCGAGCGAAACTCCTGCATCACGCGCTCTGACGAGCGCAGCACTTCCCAGAAGCGGTTCACGTATTCGGGATCGTACGACGCGTGTTGCTCGTCCTCGTCAAAAGGAATGGGATCGGGGATCTCAACCGGCATTTTCCAGATGTGCACTTCGACTCCGACCTGTCGCAGCGCTTCCATGGTCTCGCGATAAAACGTCGCGACAGATTTCGGTTCCAGAGCGACGCCGGCTGTGACGCCGTGACTGGTCCGAATTTCGAGTTGATGGTCCAGGAAGTCAAACTCCATTTCGAAGTACATAGCGCCGTAGGAAACCGCCGTCGTCGTGAGTCCGCGTGCGGAAACATAGAGCGGCACGTTCCACCAGTGGTTAACGAGCGGCGTCTGCTCCAGCCGGACCTTCCCGACGATCTGCGTCCACATGTGCAGCGTCGCGCAGGTATCTTTCCACTCTTCGAGCGGTAATGATGGCCAGTTCATATAATCTCCTTGGCGGCTATTATGGGCGTGGAGCGGATGAAACGTAAACCTACCCACAGATCGAGGTGGAAGACGCTGATATTTGTGGGCTCCCCGTGGGGTGGAACCAATTCACGATCAAAGACGGCAAAGCGGTGGTGATAGCCTCTGGAATGTGATTAAGTGCGGGGGGCTGGGATAGAGTCGCTACGGCTTCGCCGCCGGGTGTGAGGCGAGGCTCTGCCTCGCCGGTGGCGTGAACAGACCGTGGACGTGGTCACATCCGGCGGCGAAGCTGTTACGACAGGCAGCTACACACGAGGCAGCTAAACGGCGTGAAAAACCATTGGCTTGACAGTCGAATAACCCGGGCGTATTGTTTTTCTCGTTATGTTCATCACGTTCGAGGCCTGCATGTGTTGTATCTGTACTTGTTGCTGCTGCAATTGCAGCGCGACCGAGAGGCCGTTTGCAGGAAGGAGCGGATAAGCTAACCACCAGCAATTTTTCGGCGAAACCGGTCGCACTTTTTCAAAAAGCGCGACCGGTTTTGCTTTTGCTACGAACCGCTTTTGTTTGGACGAACGAAATTGGGTTAGACATGAGCACTCCAACTGTTTTGTTAGAAGAGTCCGGGCTGGGCGTCACGCCCGGCACCGTTGAAGCAAGCATTGGTCATACCCCGCTATTGCATCTCCGACTGCTCGGGACTGAAATTCCCGTTTACGCGAAGGCCGAACACCTCAACCCCGGTGGCTCGGTGAAAGATCGCGCCGCGTTGTCGATGATTCTCGAAGGGGAACGCAGCGGCAAACTGAAACCGGGAATGACGATCCTCGACGCGACCAGCGGCAACACCGGCATCGCCTACGCGATGATCGGCGCGTCGCGCGGTTATCCCGTAAAAGTCTGCCTGCCGAAAAACGCGAGCCGACAGCGCAAACAAATCCTGCGCAATTACGGCGTCGAGGTCGTCGAAACCGATCCAATGCTTTCAACCGACGGCGCCCAGCTCATCGCCCGCGAGATCTTCGCAAACGAGCCCGGCAAGTATTTCTATCCCGACCAGTACAACAACGACGCGAACTGGCTCGCGCACTACGAAACCACCGCAAATGAGATCTGGGAACAGACCGAAGGCCGCATCACCCACTTCATCACGGGCCTGGGAACTACGGGAACTTTCGTCGGCGTCGTGCGGCGTTTGCGCGAACTGAACCCCGCGCTAAAGGCCGTCGCCGTGCAACCCGGATCACCGTTGCACGGTCTCGAAGGGTTGAAACATCTGGCCTCCGCCGCCACGCCGGGTATTTACGATCGCTCGCTGGCCGCGGAGACGCTGGAAGTATCCACCGAAGATGCGTTATTAATGACCAGTAGATTAGCCCGAGAAGAAGGATTATTCGTCGGCCCGAGCTCCGGCGCGAATGTGTTTGCCGCCTGGAGACTGGCGGCGTCTCTGCGATCTCCGGCAACGGTGGTCACAGTGCTCTGCGACGGCGGCGATCGATATCTCTGATGACTGACCATCCCAGGAAGCGCCACATCACCACGCAACTCGTACACGCCGGTGAACGACAAGGACTGCCCGCGGGCCAGCCCGTCACCACGCCCATCTACGCGAGCGCGACCTTTACTTACGACTCGATGCAGGAGATCGATCAGGTCTTCGGTGGTGAGAAGCAGGGCTACATCTACACGCGTTACGGCAATCCGACCATCGGCGCCCTTGAAGAAGCGATGCGCGAGATCGAAGCAGGCGCGACCGCCTGCGCGTACGCGACGGGCATGGCGGCCGTCCATGCGGCGCTGATCGCGTGTGATTTGAAAGCGGGCTCGACTGTGCTTGCTTCACAGGATCTTTACGGCGCGACGACGAGTTTACTGAATTCGGTATTTTCTTCGTTTGGTGTGAAGACTGTAACAGTGGACTACAGCGATCTCGCGGCCGTGCGTGAAAAGGCGCGCGAGATACGGCCACAGGTGTTAGTCGCGGAAACCATCTCCAATCCATTGCTAAAGGTTTGCGACATCGAAACCACCGCGGAGATCGCGCGTGAACAGGGCGCGCGGCTGATCATCGACAACACGTTTGCCTCGCCGTATCTGCGCCAACCGTTGCAGCTCGGCGCCGACATGGTGGTCCACAGCGCGACGAAGTACCTCGGCGGACATGCTGACGTGATGGGCGGGATTGTGGTTTCGCGCGATGAAATGGATCGACCGGCGTTGTTCAGCGTGATGAAGCTCGTCGGCGGCGTCCTCGGCGTTTGGGAAGCTCACGAGATTTTGCGCGGACTGAAGACGCTCGCTGTGCGCATGGAACGCCAGTGTGAGAACGCGCGGAAGCTTGCGAGTCGTTTAGGCGAGAACCCGAACGTGGGGCGCGTTCATTACCCGGGTTTGGGCGCATTGGTCTCGATCGAGTTGCGCGAAGGAACGAAGGAAGCGGCGTTTCGGTTTATGGACGCGTTGCAGTTGTGCGTGCGGTCAACGAGCCTCGGCGACGTGTTTACGAGTGTGCTGCATCCGGCAACGGCATCGCATCGCGACATGATTCCGGCGCGGAGAAACGAGCTCGGCATTGTTGACGGCCTGGTGCGCATTTCCGTCGGCATCGAGAGCATCGACGACATCATTGCCGACATCGAACAGGCACTTTCCGCATGATCACCATCGCCGAAAAACAGTTGAGCGAGATTCGCACCCATGGCATCAGCGACTATCCGTACGAGTGTTGTGGTCTGCTGCTCGGGCGGTTTGGGCCCGACGGAAAGACGGTCACCGAGACCTTTCCCCTTTCGAACGCACGCGAAGAGAGCGCGAAACGTAACCGTTTCCTGATCACTCCCGAGGAGCTGTTACGCGGTGAACAGTACGCGCGCTCGAACAATCTCGAAGTGGTCGGGTTTTACCATTCACACCCCGATTCGCCGGCGGTGCCGTCGCAATACGACCTCGAGCACGCCTGGCCCACTTATTCATACATCATCGTCTCCACAAACGCCGATCGCGCCAACGACCTGTTCTCGTGGGAGCAGGAGCCTGATCGCTCGCGCTTCAACCAGGAGGAAATCCAATGCCAGTAACCATCACCATTCCGGCGCCGCTCAGACAGTTTGCCGGAGGCCAGTCGCAGATCGTCGTAGAAGCAAAGACCGCGGGCGAGGCGCTCGATCTGCTCACCTCGACTCACGCAGCGTTGCGCCGCCATCTCTTCAACGATCAGAACGCGTTGCGCAACTTCGTCAACGTCTATCTCAACGACGAAGACATTCGTCACGCTTCCGGTCCGGACACGCCGGTGAAGGACGGCGACACGATCATGATCGTGCCTTCAATAGCCGGCGGTTCGGTGGTTGAGTCAGAAGTGGGCGAGACGCTGCCGGAGCTCTCGCACGAAGAGATCCTGCGTTACAGCCGTCACCTTATCATGCCGGAAGTCGGCATGCAGGGTCAGAGAAAACTGAAAGCGGCGAGCGTGCTGATGATCGGCACCGGTGGGCTCGGCGCGCCGGTCGGCATGTATCTGGCCGCGGCCGGCGTGGGCCGCATCGGCATCGTCGATTTCGACGTCGTCGAGGAGTCGAACCTGCAACGCCAGATCATTCACGGCACCAAAGATCTCGGACGCCGCAAGATCGAATCCGCGCGCGATCGTCTGCGCGACATCAACCCGCACATCGAGATCGAGACGCACGAGTCGCGTTTGACGAGTCACAACGCTATGCAGCTCTTCCGCAACTACGACGTCATCGTCGACGGCACCGACAACTTTCCCACGCGTTATCTCGTGAACGACGCGTGTGTGCTGAGTGGCAAGCCAAACGTCTACGGCTCGATCTTCCGGTTTGAAGGACAGGCGAGTGTGTTCTGGGCGGAGAAGGGCGCGTGCTATCGCTGCCTGTATCCGGAACCGCCGCCGCCGGGATTGGTTCCATCGTGCGCGGAAGGTGGTGTGCTGGGCGTGTTGCCGGGTATCGTCGGCGCGATCCAGGCAAACGAAACGATCAAGATCATTCTCGGCGCGGAAGACCTGCTAATCAATCGTCTGTTGTTGTTTGACGCGTGGCCGATGAAGTTTCGCGAGTTCAAGCTGCGCAAGGATCCGAAGTGCCCGGTGTGCGGTGAGAATGCAACGATTACGAAACTCATCGATTACGAGGAGTTTTGCGGAGTCGCGCCGCATCAACTGCCGCCGTCTGACTCGAAACTCGAAGAGATCACTGCGACCGAGCTCAACGCGCGCCGGCTGCGCGACGACAAGATTCAGATCGTCGACGTGCGCGAGCCTCACGAGTTTGAAATCGCCCGCATTCCCGGAACGAAGTTGATTCCGTTGGGTCACGTCGTGACGCGGATGAACGAGATCGATCCGGACGTGGACACGATCGTGCACTGCAAGGGCGGTGTGCGGAGTGCAAAGGCAATCGAAGCTCTGAAACGCGCGGGTTTCCAGGGCCGTCTGATCAATTTGAAGGGCGGCATTACCGCGTGGTCTGAAGACGTCGATCCGCGAGTGGCGAAGTACTAAGGCATCACAGATTACGCAGATTCCTTTTAACTCAGGACAGTCTGCGTAATCTGTGGATTGCGTTACTCAGGGTTGGACGTCTTCGGTGACGCGATATTTCTCCTTTTCTTTCTCGCGTTGCAGGTAGGGAATGCCTTTCTCCATCCACTCCGGCGCGGGTGCCCCTTTGAGGAAGTGGTCGAAAAACTCCTGCAAACGGCGCGTGTAGTCTTTCTGATTGATCCGCTTGCGCAGCCCGTGCTTCTCGCCGTTGTAGTTAAACATGTACGCCTCTTTGCCGAGCCGGCGCAGCGCGAGGAAGTACTCGATGCCCTGGTACCACGGCACCGCGTCGTCTTCGTCGTTGTGAAGCATCAGCAACGGCGTCTCGACACGATCGGCACGGAAGATCGGTGAGTTCTCGAGGAAGCGCAGCGGATAATCCCACAAGCTGCCGCCGATGCGCGACTGCGTGCGCTCGTATTGAAACTGGCGCGGCAAACCAGTGCCCCAACGAATTCCGCTGTAGGCGCTCGTCATGTTGGCCACCAAAGCGCCGGGCGCGGCGGCCTTGAAACGATTGGTCTGCGTCACCATGTAAGCGATCTGGTAACCGCCCCAACTGTGTCCCTGAATTCCAATCGCGTCTTCATTCACGAAGCCCTTGTCGACCACCGCCTGAATTCCCGGCAGCACGCACTTCAGCGCGCTGGCCCCCGGATATCCGATCGTGTAAACGATGTCGGGCATGTAGACGAGATAACCGTTGCTCACGTAGAAGCTTGGGTTGATCGAGGTGCCCGGGGACGGATTGCGAAACTGGTGCAGGCCCTGCGACAAGCGCTCGTAGATGTAGACGATCATCGGATACTTCTTCCGCGGATCGAAGTTATCCGGCTTGAGCAGCACGCCCTTCAACGGCACGCCATCCGTGTTCTTGAAGCTGACCATCTCAGCCGTGCCCCAGTTGAACGCAGCGCGCTGCGCGTCGCCATTGCTCATTCGTTTCAACTCGCGGAAGCTGCTGTTCGTGACCCAGATATCCGGGAACTGATCGAAACGCGACGCCGACACGATCATCACATCCGCATCGCGTGCTTTGATCGGGTTAGAGAAATCCTTCGCGGC